>DAOMFD010000001.1:0-11703 GCA_035429605.1 Steroidobacteraceae bacterium
GCGAACGCGACGGCCGACGCAATCCGCAAGATCGCCGAGGCGATCCGCTCTCCCGGTGGCGACCAGGCCGTCCAGTTGAAAGTGGCGGAGAAGGCCGTCGAGGCCTACAGCCAGCTGGCACAGAAGACCAATGCCATGATCGTGCCGGGCAACATGACCGAGGTCTCCTCGCTCATCGCGACGGCGATGGCGGTGTTCAGGGCGAAGTCCGGAGGTACTCCTTGATGAAGCGGCATGTTGCGGCGTGCCTGGCGCTGGCGGCCCTGGCCGCATCGACCGCGGCCTTCGGCGACGACGATACGCGCTGCGGCAGCCAGGTCGTCACGATCGGCATGTCGAAGTCCGACGTGCAGGCGGCTTGCGGGGATCCGGCGACGAGCGAGGACATCCCGCAGGACGTGCGCGACGGTGACATGGTCGTCGGCCAGTCCATGCAGTCCCGATGGACCTACGTCTCCGGTGCCGTCAAGACCACGTTCGTCTTCGACCAGGACAAGCTGATCGAGATACACGTCGACTAGGCGCCGGCCCTTTTCCCAGGGCCCCCGCGCTGTGCCATGATCCACGACCCGGCCCGTCAGGGGGAATGGCAGGCAGTCATGCGCATCCTGGATCGTTCGGTCTACGTCGGGCCGTCGCTGTACGCCCACTTTCCCGTCATCCGCCTCGAACTCGACCTGGGCGAGCTCGAGGCCTGGCCGACGGGACGCCTCGGTGCCGGGTTCGTGGACGCGCTCGCGGTCGCGTTGCCCGGGCTCGCGGAGCACGGCTGCTCGTACCAGGTGCCGGGCGGGTTCTTCCGCCGCATGCGCGAGGACGACGGGACCTGGCTCGGCCACGTGCTCGAGCACGTCGCCATCGAGCTGCAGAACATGGCGGGGGAGGAGGTGACGTTCGGCAAGACCCGGAGCGCGGACCGCCCGGGCGTGTACACCGTCGTCTACGAATACGCGCAGCGGGACGAAGGCATCGCCGCGGGCGAACTCGGACTGCGGCTGCTCTGCTCGCTGCTGCCGGAAGGGATCCGCCCCGCCGACACGGTCCCAGAAGGCTGGAGCTGGCCCGAGGCGCGCGACGAGTTCATCCGCTACGCGCAGCGCCGGGCGCTGGGTCCGTCGACGGCATCGCTGGTCCGGGCGGCGGAATCGCGCGGCATTCCCTGGCTGCGGATGAACGACCAGTCCCTGGTGCAGCTCGGGCACGGCAAGTACCAGCAGCGCATCCAGGCGACGGTCACCGGACGCACGCCGCACATCGCGGTCGAGCTGGCGAGCGACAAGGAGGAGACCAACAAGATCCTCGCGACGCTCGGCCTGCCGGTGCCGCGGCAGGAACTCGTGCAGAGCGAGGGCCAGGCCGTGCGCGCCGCGCGCCGCATCGGGTTTCCGGTGGTCACCAAGCCGTACAACGGCAATCACGGCCGCGGCATCTCGATCCGGCTCACGACCGACGAGGAAGTCGCGCACGGTTTCACGGTCGCGCGCGAGCACTCCCGCTCGGTGATCGTCGAGACCTACCTCGAGGGGGACGATCATCGATTGCTGGTCGTGAACGGCGAGCTCGTGGCGGCGACGCGACGCACGCCGGGGCACGTGGTGGGTGACGGAGAGCACACGGTCGCGCAACTCGTGGAGATCGTGAACCAGGACCCGCGTCGCGGTGTCGGGCACGAGAAGGTCCTCACGCGCCTCGAGATCGACGCCCAGGCCCAGAAGATGCTCGAGCGGGCAGGGTTGGCCGCCGACTCGGTTCCCGACGCGGGACGGGTCGTGTACCTGCGCTCGACCGCGAATCTCTCGACCGGCGGCACGGCCACCGACGTCACCGACGTCATCCACCCCGACAATCGCGAGATGGCGGAGCGCGCGGTGCGCGCCATCGGGCTGGATGTCGGTGGGGTGGACTTCCTGTCATCCGACATCACCGAGAGCTACCGCAGGATCGGCGGCGGCATCTGCGAGGTGAACGCGGCGCCCGGCTTCCGCATGCACGTCGCGCCCAGCGAAGGCACGCCTCGCGACGTCGCCGGCCCGGTCATCGACATGCTGTTTCCGCCCGGAACCCCCTCGCGCGTGCCGATCGCGGCGATCACGGGCACGAATGGCAAGACCACCACCGCGCGCATGCTCGCGCACGTCACGAAGATGGCGGGGTATACGCCCGGTCTCACCACGACCGACGGCGTGTACATCGACGGCCAGCGCACCGTCCAGGGCGACATGACCGGGCCCGTCTCTGCGCGCATGGTGCTTGCCGATCCGCAGATCGACATCGCGGTGCTGGAGACCGCGCGCGGCGGCCTCATACGCGCGGGCATGGGCGTGAACGAGGTCAACGTCGGCGCCGTGCTCAACGTCCAGTCGGACCACCTCGGCCTCAAGGGCATCGACACGCTCGAGCAGCTGGCAGACGTCAAGCGCGTCGTGGTCGAGGTCGCCACCGACTGCGCAGTCCTCAACGCGGACGACCCGCTGGTGCTGCGCATGGCGGGCTACAGCGACGCGAAGAACATCTGCTACGTGACGATGAATCCGCAGCACACGCTGGTGCGCGAGCACATCCGCGCCGGCGGCCGCGCCTGTGCGCTCGAGGCCGGCGTCAACGGGCAGATGATCACGCTCTACGACCGTGGCGGCCACATCCCGCTCGTGTGGACGCACCTGATCCCGGCCACGCTCGAGGGGCGGGCGCTGCACAACGTGCAGAACGCGATGTTCGCGGCCGCCATGGCGTTCTCGCTCGGCATCAAGCTCGATGCCATCCGCCAGGGGCTGCGCACGTTCGACTCGACGTTCTACCAGGCGCCAGGACGCATGAACGTGTTCGACGAGCATCCCTTCAAGGTGCTGTTCGACTACGGGCACAACGCGCACGCGGTCGGCATGCTCGCGGACCTCGCCGGGCGGCTCGAGGTCAAGGGCCGGCGCATCGTCGTGCTCGCGGGCCCTGGCGACCGGCGCGACGAGGACCTCGTCGCCATCGCGAACGCCGTCGCCGGCCGCTTCGATCACTACGTCTGTCGCCGCGACGACAGCCTGCGCGACCGTGCGCCGGACGAGGTGCCGCGCATCCAGGCGGCTGCGTTGCGCGCGGCGGGCGTTCCCGACGCAGCGATCTCGATCATTCCGGACGAGCAGGAGGCCATCGACGCGGCATTGCGCATGGGTCGCGAGGGCGACCTGCTGCTGGTCTTCGCCGACGCGCTCGTGCGTTCCTGGAAGCAGGTCACGAAGTTCAGGCCAGCGGCGGTTTCAATGCCTGAACTTCGGTCACCCGACGCGGGCACCATTGCCGTCGTCGAATCCACCAGGCAGGAGCCGCTGCGAGTGTCGGCTGCGGACGGGCTGGACGATGCGGTGCCGGGACCCACATTCACACCCAGCCACGCAGCCGCCGCTGGACGCGGACTGGCCGAAGGCGGCCCGGTGCCGCCGGCCGTCAGCCTCGAAGGGCTGATTCGCGACGAGCGAGGCGTGCGCATCGCACCGGAGACCGAAGACTGACGGTCCAGCTCGCATTGCCGTTCGAGGACTCGAGGCGCCTCACCGGCTGCAACCTGTTCTTCGCCTCGACGGGCGCGGTACTCGAACTGGCGGGGATCGCCGCCGACGAGACGCTGCTGGCGGGATGGCGCGCGCGTGCGGAACGCGCGCGGACCGCGCTCGGGTGGACTGACTCGAGGATGGTCGGTAGCGAGCGGCGGTCGGACGCGGAGCCGCACGGGACGGCGGCACGATTGCACGCGTCTGGTGCGGCCTTTGCCGTGTCGGCCCCATGCGACCAGTTGTTCACCGCCACGGAAGTCAACGAATGGGCGCTGTGCGCCGCCCTGTACGAGCGCGATCCCCTGCACTGGGCCAGTCTCGAGGACGCGATGCGTGTCGCGGCGGTCGAGGCGGCCGAGGGACGGCCGGTGGACGATCCTCCGGTCCTCGACGAAACCCAGGCGATTGCGCGGTTGCGGCGACTGGCGGCCGGCGAGGCTCGGCCCGATGTCGTCGCGCTCATTGCGGCGGCCGACGCGCACGACTTGCCGCACGTCCTGGACGAGACCGTGCTGACGGTGGGCGCGGGCGCCGGCAGTCGCAGCTACCCCCTCGACGCATTGCCGCAGATCGCCTCGGTCCCGTGGGGCGAACTCAGGGACATCCCGACCGCGGTCGTCACCGGCTCGAACGGCAAGACGACGACCGTGCGCCTGGTCGCGGCCTGCGCACGAGCGCAGGGCTGGAAAGCCGGCTACAACTGCACGGATGGCGTCGTGATCGGTGACGAGACGATTGCGACCGGCGACTACGCGGGTCCGGCGGGCGCGCGGATGGTCATGCGCGATCCGCGAGCGGAGGCTGCCGTGCTCGAGACCGCGCGTGGCGGCATCCTGCGTCGCGGCATCGCGGTCAGCCGGGCTCACGTGGCCGTGGTCACCAACGTGAGCCCGGATCATTTCGGCGAGTACGGCATCCACGATCTCGCTGGACTGGCGGACGTGAAGCTCACCGTCGCGTCGGTCCTCGGGCGCGACGGACTGCTGGTGCTCAACGCGGACGACCCGATCCTCAGGTCGCGGGAGGGCACGCTCGCGCAGCGGTTCGGGCGACAGCCGCAAATCGGCTGGTTCGCGCTCGATGCGGACGCGCCGCACCTCCAGGCTCACCGCGGACACGGCGGTTGGACCTGCGGCGTCCGCGATGAGCGGCTGAGATTGTCGGTCGGATCGATTGAACATGACCTGGGTCTGGTCTCGGCCATGCCGCTGACCGTCGACGGCAGCGCGGACTACAACATCGCGAATCTCGGGGCCGCCGCCCTCGCGTCCGCCGCGCTGGGCGTGGCGCCCGTCGCCATTGCGGCCGTGTTCGCGACCTTCGGTGCAGGCCGCGGCGATAACGACGGCCGCCTGATGCGATTCGACGTCGGGGGCGTGCATGTGCTGGTCGACTACGCGCACAACCCGGACGGGATTCGCGGACTGCTTCGGGTCGCAACGCACTTGCGCCGTCGAGGCGGGCGCCTGGGCCTGCTGCTTGGCCACGCGGGCAACCGGCAGGACGCGGCCCTCGAGGACGTGGCACGGGTTGCTGCAGGATTCGGCCCCGATCTCGTCGTCGTCAAGGAGGATGAAGCGCATCTCCGCGGGCGCGCGCCCGGCGAGGTGCCGCGCATCATCCGCGACGCGTTGCTGAGGCACGGTCTTCCGCCGGCCGCAGTGCCCTTGCGTGGGAGCGAGATGGATGCGGTGCGCTGCGCGCTCGACTGGGCGCGTCCGGGCGATGTGCTGGCCTTGCCGGTCCACGGCGGCGCTGCGCGCAAGGCGACGATCGAGCTGCTGTCGGAGCATCACGCGTGGAACGGGTCGGGATCAGGGTAATCGGCGGGGAGGACGTGCGGCGATTGCTGCCGTACGCCGACTGCGTCGAGGCGGTCGCCGCCGCGATGCAACAGGTCAGTGCCGGCAGGACGGTCATGCCGCTGCGGCAGGTCATGCGGCTGCCCGGCGGCCGCGGTGCGCTCGGCACGATGCCGGGCTACCTCGGGGAACCGGAGTGTTTCGGCATCAAGGTCCTGAGCCTGTTTCCGGGCAATCCCGCGGTCGGTCTGTCGTCGCACCTCGGGCTCTACATGCTCTGCGAGGCGGTCAACGGGCGACCGGTGGCGCTCATGGATGCGTCCGCACTGACGGCCATCCGCACGGCCGCGGCCAGCGTCGTCGCGACGCGCGCACTCGCGCGCAGCGACTCGCGGGTCCTCGCCATCGTGGGCACCGGCGAGGAGGCGCGCTCGCACGTCGACGCGTTCCAGGCCGTGCGGCCGTTCGAGCGACTGTTGATCTGGGGCCGGAATCACACCTCGGCGCAAGGTCTTGCGGCTTACGCGCGCGACGCCGGCGTGCCCGCCGTGCGCGTCGTCGCCACGGTGAAGGATGCGCTCGAGGAGGCGGACGTGGTCTGCACCGTCACCTCGGCGCCCGATCCTTTGCTGTTCGGCGCCGACGTGCGGCCGGGTACGCACCTGTGCCTGGTCGGCGCGTCGATCCCGTCGACCCGGGAGGTCGACGACGCCTGTGTCGCGATGGCGCGGTACTTCGTGGACTACCGGGCGAGCGCGATGGCGCAGGCCGGGGAGTTGCTGCACGCCATGCGGGACGGTGTCGTCGACCAGGCGCACGTCCTGGCCGAGATCGGGGAAGTGCTGGGCGGGTCCGCGACGGGCCGACGGTCGGCCGAGGACGTCACGATCTACAAGTCGCTGGGCATCGCGGCGCAGGACCTCGCGGCGGCGATGCTCGTCCATCGCCGCGCCGTCGAGCTCGGCGTCGGCACCGTCGTGCCGATCTGAGTGTCGGTGCCCACCGGTCGGCGATCACGGCTGCACGACTTCGCGCCACTCGCCCTCGCGTCGCGTGTCAGCGCCACCCTCGAGCGTGCCGCCGCCGCGAACGACGACCCCATGCAGACCTGACTCCTCGCCGCGCCCGCTCTTCACCACGATCCCACGCGCCGCCAGGCCCGCGAGAACCTCGGGCGGGAACTTCGACACCTCGCCGTAGAAGTCGTTGCCGCGCCCGCCCAGGTTCGGCAGGTCGATCGCCTGCTGCATGGTGAGGTGCCAGTCGACGAGGCCGACGATCGCCTTCGCGACGTAAGTCAGGATCTGCGAGCCGCCCGGCGAGCCGAGCGCCGCGTAGAAGTGGCCGTCGCGGTCGAGGATGACGGCGGGCGACATGGACGAGCGCGGGCGCTTGCCGGGCGCGACGGCGTTGGCGACGGGCCTGCCGTCGTCGACGGCGATGAACGAGAAATCCGTGAGCTGGTTGTTGAGGAAGAATCCGTCCACCGCGCGCCCCGAGCCGAACAGCGACTCGACCGTCGTCGTCATGGAGACGACGGTGCCGTCCCCGTCGACGACGACGAAGTGGCTGGTCCCGGCCGCTTCGGTCGTCGCGTCACGACCGAGTCGCGCGGTCGCGCCTGGCGGGTCGCCGGCCGTCGGCGCCGGGCCTGCCGTCGCACCGATCAGCGCGGCACGGCTTGCGACGTAGCCGGGGTCGAGCATGCCGTTCACCGGCACGCGCACGAAGGCCGGGTCCGCGACGTAGCGGTCGCGATCGGCGTACATCACGCGACTCGCCTCGGCGAACAGGAACCACGCCTGCGGGTCCGACGGCCCGCGCTTGTCGATGTCGGTGTGCTCGAGGATCGCCAGCATCTGCAGCAGCGACACGCCGCTCGACGGCGGCGGCGGCACGCAGACGACGTAGATTCGATACGGACGGCAGAGCGCATCGACCTGGTGCGGCCGGTAGGCCGCAAGGTCGGCGGTCGTCATCGTGCCCGGCCGCGGGTCGTCGTGAGTGCGGGCCGCGATCCGCTGCGCGATCGAGCCCTCCAGCACCGCGCGTGATCCCTGCGCGGCGACAATGCGCAGGGTCGCCGCATAGGCAGGATTGCGCAGCGTGTCGCCGGCCTGCACCGGCGTACCGTCGGGTCGCGACAGCAGCGCCCGGGTATCCGGGAGCGCGGACTGCGGGAAGTTGCCGCCCGCGAATCGAGCCAGGCGCTTCGGGACCGTGAAGCCCTCGTCGGCTGCGCGCGTGGCAGTGCCGAAGAGCTCGCGCCAGGGCAGCCTGCCAAAGCGCTCGTGTGCAATCCCGAGCATTGCGATCGCCCCGGGCGCGCCCGTCGAGCGACCGCTCGTGACCGCGTCGGCGTAACCGAGCGGCTTGCCGTCCTCGCCCAGGAACATGTCTGGCCGCGCTCCCGCAGGTGCGGTCTCGCGGCCCTCGAACGCCGTGACCTTGCCGGTCCGCCCATCGAGCACGACCATGAACGCGCCACCGCCGAGTCCCGAACTCTGCGGCTCGACGAGGCCGAGCATTGCCTGGATCGCGACGGCCGCGTCGACTGCGCTGCCGCCGCGCTTCAGGATCTCGAGCCCCGCCTCGACGGCCAGCGGATTCGCGGCCGCGACACCCGCGTGGTGCGTCGCCGACGGTGGACCCGCGTTTGCCGGGGGCGCCGTGGCGCCGGCGCGGCCCGCATTGGTGGGCGCGTGCTGGCACGCGACGAGCCCGAGGACGCCGGACAATACGAGACAGGCGGCGCGACGCGTGGTGCGGCTCATCGTGGAAACCAGGGCAGGGCCGGGCGGCTAGCTTAGCCCGGTTCGTAATTGAGCCGCGAGCACACGTGGCGGAATCCGCAGCGGTACATGTTCGCGAGCGACGGGTTCGACTCGCCGTCGATCGGCTCCCCGGTCTCCGTCGCGATCCAGCGCGCGCCGTGCCCGAGCGCGATCCGCATCCGCAGGGCCATCACCGCGCGCTGTCCGCCGCGGCCTCGGGATTCGGTGCGGGTCCCGCCGATGCCGAGCCAGCCGAAGTCACGCTCGCGGTAGAGGAATCCTCCGCAAACGAGCGCCTTGCCGTCGAACCCGCCCACGGCGTGCCAGTTCGGGCGCCCGACCAGTGCGCGGAACCAGGAGGCGAATGCCGGTGGCATCTCGAACGCGGCCGCGAGCACGGCCGCGAGTTCGTCGGCGTGCTCGACACCGACTTCGCGAATGTCGAGCGAGGTCTGGGTGTCGGGCGCCCGGGCTCCGTCGAACACGACCTTGGCCCAGGACCGGCGTCGCGCGGGCTCGAACCCGCGGGCCTCGAGCCAGGCGCCGATCTGCGGTGGCGACGAGCCTGGATTGAGGTGCACCCAGTAGTTGCTGCTGCCGGCGCTGCGGAATTCCGAGATCACTGACTCAAGGTCTGCTTCCGCTGCTGGTCGATGGACGCCGAGCCCGATCGCGCGATTGAACATCGTGGTCGGCAGGCCAGGAGCCACCACCAGGGTGGCACCGCCCGCGTCGAGGCAGCGCAGGCCGCTGCCGTGGACGAATTCCGACGGAGCCGCGCGGCACATGTCGCGGAATGCGGCGGCTTCGGCCTCGTCGACGCGCCGCAGATCCCGCTCGCGCGGTGCGTCGGCGGTCACGGCTGTGCCGGCCCGGTGCTCGCGGAGTCGAAAACCTTCGCGCCGTCGAGCCAGGTCGACAGCACCTTCATCGTCGGCAACTCCGTCGGCGGAACCGTCAGCGGGTCCCGATCGAGCACGACGAAGTCGGCGCGCATGCCCGGAGCGAGGTGACCGACCTCGTGCTCCATGAACCCGGCCCACGCGGCGTCCGTCGTGAATCCCTGCAGGGCCTCGAGCCGGGTGAGGCGCTGTCTCGGGTACCACCCACCGGGCGGGTTTCCCGCGAGATCCTGCCGGGTCACGGCGGCGTACAACCCGAGGCGCGGGTCCGGAGATTCGACGGGGAAATCGGAGCCCAGCGCCAGCCGCACGCGCGCCTGCCGGAATCTCTGCCACGCGTACGCGCCTTCGATACGCTGGGAGCCGATGCGATCTCTGGCCCACGGCATGTCCGACGTCGCGTGCGTCGGCTGCATGGAGGCGATCACGCGCAGCTCGGCAAAGATGGAGACGTCGTTCAGTGCGACCACCTGCGCGTGCTCGATCCGCCAGCGGTGGTCGCTGCGCGCCTGGTCCGACAGGGCAAGCGCGTAATCCTCGAGCACGATGCGGTTGCCTCGATCGCCGATCGCGTGGGTGGCCACCTGCAGGTTGCAGCGGCGAGCTTTCCGGATGTCGCTCGACAACCGGTCGGGAGGAGTCACGAGCAGGCCTCGATTGCCCGGGTCGTCGCTGTAGGGGGCCAGCAGCGCCGCGCCACGCGATCCCAGTGCGCCGTCCGCGTAGAACTTCACGCCCGGCATCGTCAGCCGCCCGCCGGCATGGCGGTATGGGCCGTTGCGGCACAGTTCCTCGAACGCTGCGTGCTCGCCGTCGGCGTAGGCGACGATGCGCATCGTGAGCGCGCCCTGGTCGGCAAGGCGCCGGTACAGCGCGAGGTCCTCGAGCGACGTGCCCATGTCGTGCACGCCCGTGAGACCGACGCTTGCCGTCGCGGCCAGGGCGCGTCGCAGCGCCTCGGCCCGGACCTCGTCGCTTGGTGCCGGCACGATGCCGTCGATGAGCGCCGTTGCGTTGTCGATGAACACGCCGGTCGCTTTGCCACCGGCGCGGACGATGCGGCCGCCCTCCGGCTGCCAGTCGCCGCCGAGGTCGCGGCGCACGAGCCGCATGGCCGCGCTGTTGGCCCAGCCCGCGTGGCCGTCCACGCGTTCGAGCCACACGGGCCGTGTCGGAAACGCAGCGTCGAGGTCGGCGGCCGTCGGAAATTCGCGAATGGGCCAGTCGTTCTGGTCCCACCCGCGGCCGAGCAGCCACGCATCCGGCGGTAAGGCCGCTGCGTGCGCCTTGAGGCGCGCGACGACATCGGTCCGGCTGCGCGTGCCGACGAGGTCCACGCTCATGAGCGCGTAACCCAGGCCCATCAGGTGCGCGTGCGCGTCGATGAGTCCCGGGACGACCGTCGCGCCGCCGGCATCGAATACCGGGAGTCCCGGCGAGTGCGCGAGCACCTCGTCACGCCGACCGATGGCGACGATGCGACCATCGTCGCCCCAGGCCATCGCTTCGGCAGAGGGGCGCTGGTCGTCGAGCGTGCGGATGTGCGCATTGACGAGCACGCCCGGGCCGGCCCGGGACACGCCCGCGCCGAGCGCGCAGAGCGCGAGCGAGATGAACAGCGTTGCCCGGAGCGGTGCAGTCACGGCCGGGCGATTGTATGCCGTCGCGCCCCGGACCGCCGCCCGCAAACGTCAGCCCCGCTGTTGAAGCGCCGCGATGCGCTGCTCGATCGGCGGGTGCGTGGAGAACAGGGCCATGAACCCGGGCTTGTCGTTGATGCCGAAGGCCTTCATGGCTTCGGGCAGCGCAGTCGGCTCGAGACCGCCGAGGCGCCGGAGCGCGCTCACCATCGGTGTGGAGCTCCCGAGCAGTCCCGCAGACGCGGCGTCGGCGCGGAACTCGCGCTGCCTGGAGAACCACGCGACGATCATCGACGCGAGGATCCCGAACAGGATCTGGCAGACGATCACGGTGATGAAGTATCCCGGGCCGGTGCCGCGCTCGGAGTTGAACACGGCTTTGTCCACGATCGACCCGACGATGCGGGACAGGAACACCACGAAGGTGTTCAGGACGCCCTGGATCAGGGTGAGCGTCACCATGTCACCGTTGGCGACGTGGCCGATCTCGTGGCCCAGCACCGCTTCCACTTCGTCGCGATTCATGGATTGCAGCAACCCGGTCGAAACGGCGACCAGCGCGGAATTGCGGAATGCGCCGGTGGCGAACGCGTTTGGCGGCCCGTCATAGACCGCGACCTCGGGCATGCCGATGCCCGCCTTGTCCGCGAGCTTGCGCACCGTCTCCACGAGCCAGCGCTGGGACTCGCCCTCGGCACCGGTGATGACCTGCGCGCCGGTCGACATCTTCGCGATGAACTTCGACATGAGCAGCGAGATGATCGCGCCCGTGAAGCCGACGACCGCGGAGAACGCCAGCAGCGGGCCCATGCCGCCCTGGGCTGCCATCGCCTGGTCGATGCCCAGCACCCTGAGCACGACCGAAATGACCATCAGGACGGCGATGTTCGTGGCGACGAACAGCAGGATGCGCTTCATGAAATCTCTCCTTGCCCAGGTGACTCGATGCGGGCCGGTGAAATTTTCTCACGAAAACCACCGGCCATGCCGCCGCAGGATTGGGTCGCGCCCGGGCCGCTTCAAGGTTTGACAGCCGTCGC
>DAOMFD010000001.1:11803-17212 GCA_035429605.1 Steroidobacteraceae bacterium
TGCGCCTGCTCGTCCCGGGTCGGCAGGCGACTCATGCCCTCGAGTTCGCGCATTGCCACGGCCAGCGCGAGGTCCCCGGTCGGCCAGACGTCCGGCCGGCGCAGCGCCATGAGGTAATAGATGTCGACGCTCCACGGGCCGAGACCGGGCACTGCCAGCAGTTCGCGGCGGCCAAGTTCGTCGGGCGCCCGGGCAGCCGCGCCGAGGTCCAGCCGGCCGTCCACGATGCGCAATGCGAGTCCATGGCAGTAGCCCGCCTTCTGGCGCGTGAGCCCGAAGCGTTGCAGCGCGACGATCGGCGTCGCCGCGACCCGCTCGGCGGTCACCCCGCCGAGGTGGCGCTTGAGGCGCAGGAAAAGCGTTCGCGCCGCCGGGATCGAGACCTGCTGCTCGAGGATGATGTGCACCAGCGTTGCGAAGCCCGGCTGCCGTCCCCAGAGCGGCGGGGTGCCCAGCCGCTCGTGGATGCCGCGCAAGGCCGTGTCCCGTCGCGCCAGCTCGCCGGCCGCCTCGTGCAGCGTCGATCTCGTCATTGCGCGTGGCGGAGGTGTCATGCTCGCGGGGAGGAGGGCCTGCGGGATTGCCGAGTGTAGCGCGCGCTCTGTTATAAGCATGCCGTCACGATCCGGCGCAATCGGGGGAGTCATGACGTTTCGGACGCTGAAGTACGCCGTCGAGGGCCGCGTCGCAACCATCACGCTGGACCGCCCGGGGCGCATGAATGCGATCAGCCTGGAGATGCCCGGGGAAATCGAGGCCGCCGTGCACGCCGCCAATCACGATGACGCCGTGCACGTCATCGTCCTCACCGGCGCCGGCGACGGGTTCTGCAGCGGTTACGACCTCGTCGAGTTCGCGGAGAAGGCGGGCGAGCAGCCGGGCTCGCAGCTCGGATCCGGTACCACGGAGACGCGTCCCTGGGACCCGATGGCGGACTACTTCGCCATGTACGACTTCACCCAGCAGTTCATGTCGCTGTGGCGCAGCTACAAGCCGACGATCGCGCGGGTGCACGGGCCGGCCGTGGCCGGAGGCAGCGACATCGCGTTGTGCTGCGACCTGGTGGTCATGGCCGAGGAGGCCGTGATCGGCTATCCGCCGGCGCGCGTCTGGGGTTGCCCGACGACCGCGATGTGGGTGTACCGGCTCGGGGCGGAGCGCGCGAAGCGCATGCTGCTCACCGGCGACCTCGTCGACGGTCGAGAGGCGGCGCGGCTCGGCCTGGTGCTCGAAGCGGTTCCGTTGAGCCGGATCGACGAGCGCGTGGCGGCGATCGCGGCCCGCATCGCCGCCGTACCCAAGAACCAGCTGATGATGCACAAGCTGATGGTGAACCAGGCCTACGACGCCATGGGCCTCGCGAACACGCAGCGCTTCGCCACGCTCTTCGACGGCATCACGCGCCACAGCCCCGAAGGGCTCTGGTTCAAGCGCCGTGCGGAGGAGGCCGGATTCAAGCAGGCCGTGCGGGAACGCGACGGCGGCGAGCCGATCGCGCCGGACGCGAGCCGGCCACTGGCGCCGCGGCGGGAAGGGGAGCGGTCATGAGGATCGTCGACGTCGGCGGGCACGCCGACGCACTTGAGTCCCGCACGCTGTGCGAGGCGTTCCAGGCGACGGCCGCCGAGCGGCCGGGCCAGGTCGCGCACCGCACGCTCGACGGCAGCGTCGAATTCACGTACGCGGAGTTCGCCGAACGCGTGCGGGCGCTCGCGACGGGCCTGCACTCGCTCGGCGTGCGCCGCGGTGACACCGTCGCGCTCATGCTGCGCAACCGCCCGGAGTTCGCGCTCGCCGACGCGGCGGCCATGCACGTCGGCGCCACGGCATTCTCCGTGTACAACACGCTGAGCCCGGAGCAGATCGGCCACCTGTTCCGCAATGCGCGCAATCGCGTCGTCGTCACCGAGCTGATGTTGCTGCCGCGCGTGCTGGCAGCCCGGACCGCCGACGTCGAGCACATCGTGCTGGTGGATGGCGAGGCCGAAGGCGCCATGACACTGGCGGACCTCGGGCGACGCAGTTCACCCGGGTTCCGCTTCGAGGATGCCTGGCGCGAGGTCGAGCCGGGTGACGTGCTGACGCTGATCTACACCTCGGGCACGACCGGCCCGCCCAAGGCCGTGCAGCTCACGCACGCGAACGTCATGTTCGAGGCGCGGGCGATCGCGACGGCGATGCCCTGGGATCGAGGTGGCCGCGGCATCTCGTACCTGCCGTCGGCCCACGTCGGTGACCGCACGCTCGTGCACTACGTGTCCTCGATGTGCCTGGGCCGGACCATCACGTCGATCGACGACTACCGCAGGATCGGCGAGGCACTGGTGTCCGTGCGGCCCACCATCTTCGGCGGCGTGCCTCGCGTGTGGGAGAAGATCAAGGCCGCGCTCGAGGTCGCCGGCGTGCGCGCGCCCGGGCAGCTGCCCGAACCGGTCAAGGCGGCCGTCCGCGAGCGTGTCGGACTCGACCAGGCGGCGTGGTCCGTCAGCAGCGCTGCGCCCGCATCGCCGGAGGTGCTGCGCTACTTCAACGACCTCGGCATCGTGCTGTGCGAAGGCTGGGGCATGTCCGAGCTGTCCTGCCTGGCGACCATGAACCCGCTCGACGACCTGCGCCCGGGAACCGTGGGGCGTGCGCTGCCGGGGGTCGAACTCAAGCTGCTCGACGACGGCGAACTGCTGGTGCGTGCCCCGCTCGTCATGAAGGGATATCGCGACGATCCCGAGAAGACGGCGGAAGCCATCGATCCGCAGGGCTGGCTGCACACCGGCGACGTCGCGCAGATCGACGGCGACGGCTACGTGACGATCGTGGACCGCAAGAAGGAGATCATCATCAACTCGGCCGGCAAGAACATGTCGCCGGCGAACATCGAGTTCCGGCTGCGGGCTGCGAGCCCGCTGATCGCGCAGGCGGTGTGCATCGGCGATCGGCGGCCCTACAACGTCGCGTTGCTGGTGCTCGATCCCGAGCCGGCCGCGCGCTGGGCCGCGGACCGCGGCCTGCCTGCCGGGCTCGACGCGCTCTGCCACCGGCCCGAGTTGCGCGCCGCGCTCGATGCGGCGGTGGCGGCTGCCAACGAGGGCCTGTCCCGCGTGGAGCAGGTCAAGCGCTACGCGGTGATCGGCAGCGAGTGGCTGCCGGGCGGCGACGAGCTCACGCCGACCTCGAAGCTGAAGCGCAAGCCGATCGGCGAGAAGTACTCGGCCGAGATCGAGCGGCTGTATGCGTGAGCAGACGCGGAGCCGGACGCTAGAAGGCGAGTGAGCGCAGGCGCATGGTGCGGCTGGTCGCCGTGCTGGCCTCGAGCCGCTGGAGCAGCTGCGTGGCTTCGTCCACCGGCAGTGCCTTGCTGAGCAGGAATCCCTGGACCTCGTTGCACTGCTGTTCCTGCAGGTTCAACAGCTGTTCGAAGTCCTCGACGCCCTCGGCCACGACCTGCAGCCCCAGCGCCCGGGCCATGGAGACGATCGCGCCGACGATCGTGGAGCGCCGGCCGACCGAGTCGACGGCGTGCACCAGCGTGCGGTCGATCTTGAGCCGGTTGACCGCGATCGTGCTCAGCCGGCTCAGGTTGGAATGCCCCATGCCGAAGTCGTCGATCGCGATGGAGACGCCGGTGGCGCGCAGTTCCGCGATGATGTCGCGCGTCCGGTCGTCGTCGCGCATCGCGAGCGACTCGGTGATCTCGATCTCCAGGTTCCGCGGTTCGATCCCGGTGTCGCGCAGCACGTCGGTGACCATGGAGCAGAATCCGGGGTGCGCGAACTGTGCCGGCGAGACGTTGACCGCAATGCGACCCGGCTCGAGGTCCATGTCGAGCCAGCGGCGGAATTGTTCGCACGCGGTTCGCATCGCCCATTCGCCGAGCGGAACGATCAGTCCCGTCTCCTCGGCCATCGGGATGAACTCCTCGGGCGGGACCTTGCCGAGTTCCCGGTTGGTCCAGCGCAGCAGCGCCTCGATGCCGGAAACCCGACCCGTGCCCAGGTCGAACTGCGGCTGGTAGTGCAGCGAGAGTTCGCCGCGCTCCAGCGCTCCCTGCAGCCGGCTCTCCAGGCCGAAGCGCGCCTGAGCGCCGTCCTTCATCGTCGCATTGAAGTAGGCGAAATTGCCGCGACCCTGGCGCTTGGCCGCGTACATCGCGATGCCGGACTGGCGCAGCAACGCCTCGTCGTCCTCGCTGTCCGTCGGGTAGATCGCGATGCCGACGCTGGCCGTGAGGGTCACCTGGGTCTGGTCCGCGTCGTTCGAGGCGAGCATCGGGCCCGCGAGATGCTGCGCGATCAGGGCCGCGTCGGCCGGTTCGCGCAGCCCGTCGACGAGCACCACGAACTGGTCGCCGCCGAGGCGCGCGACGTCCGGTCCGGCGCCACGCCCGGCGATGCAGTTCGACACGTCGTCGCGCTGCAGTGCCTCCCGCAACCGCACCGCCACCCGCCGCAGCATCTCGTCGCCGACGGTGTGGCCGAGCGCGTCGTTGATGCGACGGAAGTTGTCGATGTCGAGGTAGAACAGTGCCATCGAGCGCCCGTGGCCCCGTGCGTCGTCGACCGCTTCGCGCAGCCGCGCCAGGAATTTCGCCCGCGTCGGCAGTCCCGTCAGGTCGTCGGCGTCCGACAGCTCCGACAGGCGGCGGTCGGTGTTCGCGCGCTTCTCGCCCAGCGCAGCCGCCATCTGCCGGATCTCGTGGGGATGGAAGGGCTTCTGCAGGTAGAAGAGCTTGTCGGCGGGCGGAACGCGCCGGCCGATCTCGAGCGGATCCACGTCGGAGTAGGCGGTGCAGACCACGATTTCGACCTGTGGGTCGATTTCCCGGATCTTCTGGGCGGTCCACACGCCGTCGGGCCCGGGCGGCATGCGCATGTCGAGGAACGCGACTGCGAACGGCTGGTTGGCGGCGTTGGCCTCGCGCACGGCGGCCACCGCGGCGTGCGCGCCGGTGCAATACGTCGCGTCGAACGGCTTGGGTCGCGGCGGCTGCTTCGCCAGCAGCGCCGGGCTGCCACCCGACAGGAACAGGCGGGTGCGGAGCGCATCGAGAGCCGCGCGGTCCGCGCTGGCGGGAGACGCATCGAGCACCTGCCGGTACGCGTCGATGACGGCCGGCTCGTCATCCACCACGAGCACGCGCACGGCGGCGGACGGTCCGGGGGGCGGCGGGCTCATGCGGCTCGCTCCGTCGCCGGCCTGACGCTGCGCTGCACCGGCACGACGACCCGCAGCGTGGCGCCTTTGCCGCGGCTGCTTTCCGCGGTGATGCTGCCGCCGATCGCCTGCAGCGCATTCGCGCACCAGTGCAAGCCGATTCCATGGTTCGTCGCGCGGGACTTGGTCGAGTAGCCATTCTCGAACACGCGCGTCAGGTCCTGGTCGGCGATGCCGACCCCGTCGTCCGTGAAGCGCAGC
>DAOMFD010000001.1:17312-33111 GCA_035429605.1 Steroidobacteraceae bacterium
CACGCGCGTCAGGTCCTGGTCGGCGATGCCGACCCCGTCGTCCGTGAAGCGCAGCGTGAGCCGCGCGGCGCCGTCCGGCCCCGCCTCGAGCCGCGCCGAGATGCGCAGCCGGCCCCGCTCGAGGCCGGCCTCGTGGACGGACTCCGCGGCATTCTGGATCAGGTTCTGGAACACCTGCTGCAGCGTGATACGCGGCAGCGGCAGCGCACCGACGTCGATCACGGAGGTGTCGAATTCGATCGCGAGCAGCCTCCGCAGGGCGGGCGGCACCAGCTCGACGCTGCGGTCGAGCAGGGACGCGAGCTGCACAGTCTCGATGACCGGGCCGGCACGGGACTCGCGCAGCTGCTGCGCGAGCACCGACTGGATCGCCTCGGCGCGGCGGGCCACCGCGTCGGCGTCGTCGAGCGCAGCCGCGTGGGTGCGCACGAGCTCGCGTACGGCGAGCTTCAGGAACTGCTCGAGGTCGTCGCGGCGCGCCGGCTCGATCGATCTGTTCTCGAGCTCGGCCAAGACCATCTCGATCTCGCCGAGCGGCGCGCCACGCAGCTTCTCCTGCAGCGAGGCGACCGACACCGACAGCGGGGTCATCGCGTTGCCGACGTTGTGCAGCACGCCGCTCGCGGCCTGGGCGGCACCGGCCTCGAACGACTGGTCCACGAGACTGCGGCGCGCGCCGGCGAGCTTGTCGACCATGCGATCGAACTCGCGAGCCAGGATCCCGATCTCGTCCCGACGCCGCACGTCCACGCGCGACGTGAGGTCGCTGCCCTCGGCGATCGCGACGGCGTGTCGGGTCAACTGGCTCACCGGCCGGAGCACCATGCGGCGCAGGGCCGCCAGGAGCGCGAGCAGGACGACGATGCCGGCGACGAAGATGGAGATGAGCGCGTAGCGGACGGCGTCGCGCCCCTGCCGCGTGACGGACCGGGGCACGTCGATGCGCAGCGTCACGGCCGGCCGGCCGTAAATGTCGTTGAGGTCGAGGTACACCTCGTTGGCGTGCGGGCCCTGCAGGATGCGCGGTCGGGTCGCCGGGCCGCTCTTGGCACCGGCCGGATTTGCAGCGGAGGCCGCCAGCACCTGCAGTTTCACCTGCGCCTGTTCGGCGAGGCGCGCCGCGACGGCGGGGGTGATGACCCGCGCCAGCACGACCGCGCCGTGATGCGGTCCGTTGCCGGCACCGTCGAGCACCGGAGCGGTGACGATCATCGCCGGCCCGTGCTCCGTCTGCACCAGGCCCTTGGCCGGCCGGCCTTCGCGGATCGCGCGCGCAAACGGATGGTTGCGCCCCAGACCCTCGCCTTCGAGGAACCGGTATGCGAGTTCCTGGTCAGTGCCCGGCCTGAAGCCCTGGCGCCATACGAATCGCCCCTGGTCATCCACGTAAGCGACTGCGTCTAGGCCGGCCGCGACGATCGTCGCGGGCGTCATGTTGTCATCGATGAACCGGGCGTTGCGGCCGGCCATGTACTGGTAGGTCTCGAGCCAGTTGCCCCAGTCCGCGCAGAACGTCAGCAGCTGGGAGAGTTCGCCGTCGATGGCGCGCGACACGCGCTCCATGTCCGTTCGCGCCAGGTCGCCCTCGAGCTTCTCGAAGCTGGGGAGGATCACCGCGCGCTGCACCACGTAGTCGGTCGCGCCGTACGCCAGGAACAGGGCGCACAGCAGTACGACGACCTTCGAATAGAGACTCACGGGGCAGCTATCCCTGGCTGGTTGGCGTTTCCGCGCAAGTTAGCCGTGTGCCCGGCGCGCCGAGGAGACGCAGTTCACCGAATGCCCCCGGTTCCCGAGTCGTCGGCGCCACGAAACGTGACACACGTCGCGAAGTTCCCGTGCGCGGTCCCAGGCCACGCGGCGCGGCCGCCCATTGCATCGCAGCATCCCGCGCGTTGCCCCGGCCGGCGGCCGGTCCTTCAGCGTGCCGGTAGCCACGCCTATACTCGACCGCATGGAGATGAACGGCATTGCCCACATCCAGCTGACGGTCAACGACTTCGCGGCCTGCCGGGCGTTCTACGCGAAGCTGTTCGAGTGGCTGGAGATGCGGGTGATCTTCGACTCGCCGCAGGCCTTCTACGGCGTGGGCAGCCGCACCGGCATCGCCATCTGCCCTGCGCAGGACGAGTTTCGCGGAGCGCGCTTCGAGCAGCGTCGCGTCGGCCTGCACCACCTGTGCCTGCGCGCGCGGCGCCGCGAGGACATCGACGCGATGCATGCATTCCTGCAGTCGATCGGCGCCCGCATCGTCCATCCCCCCGAGGAGGGACCCTGGGCGCCGGGGTATTACTCCGTGCTGTTCGAGGACCCCGACGGCATACGCCTCGAGGCCAACTACGTGCCGGGCAAGGGCAACCTCGCGGAGGGCAGGGCGCTGCCGCTCGACGTCGAGCGGATGGCGCGCGACGACTGAACGACAGGCAGGCGACGGGGGAGGTCGGGGGGGCGTTCAGCACGCGGAACGATCGCCTGTGGCAACTGGTGATGAGCGGTTCCGGGCGCGATGCCACCGATCAGGCGGTACGCTAGCGCCCCTGGGTGTCAGGTGCGGACTCGGCGAGGACGACATGCACTTAAGCAGGCTGTGCGGATTCATCATCGACTGCAACACGCCGGACCTGCAGTCCGCCGCGCGCTTCTGGGGCGCCGCCCTCGGCATGCCGCTTCAGCAGCTCCCGGCCGGCGAGGGCGAAAAATACGTGCGCCTGGTCGACCCTCGTGAGCGTCTCCACGTGGAGGTGCAGGCGGTCACGCACCCGAGCCGGGTGCACCTCGACATCGAGGCGGACGATATCGAGGCCGAGGTGCGTCGCCTCGAGGCGCTGGGCGCGCAGCGTGTCGAGAAGGTGCAGACGTGGTGGGTCATGCAGGCACCCACCGGCCAGCGCTTCTGTGTGGTGCGGGCCCAATCGAAGGACTTCGAGGGCGGCGCCAACCGCTGGCCCTGACGAGGTGGTGGCCCGCCTCGGCGTGCAGCCGCCGCTGGGTCGTTCGACATTGATCCAATCCAGGGGAGATCGACATGGCAGGCAATCCCGTCCGCTGGTTCGAGATCTACGTGCAGGACATGACCCGCGCGCGTGCTTTCTACGAGACGGTCCTCGGCCGAAAACTCGAGAAGCTGGACTCCGGCGACCTGGAGATGTGGTCCTTCCCGATGCAGCCCGGCCAGTCGGGCATCGGCGGAGCCCTCGTGCGTGTTCCGGGGGTGCCTTCCGGAGGCGGCGGCACGCTGGTCTATTTCGGCAGCGACGACTGCGCGATCGAGGCCTCGCGGATCGCGCCGGCAGGCGGGCGCCTGCACCGGGACAAGATGTCCATCGGCAAGTACGGCTACATCGTGCTGGGCGTGGACACCGAGGGCAACATGTTCGGCGTGCACTCGACGAAGTAGATGAATCGGCGGCGAACCCTGCTGGCCGCCGGCCTGGTGCTCGCGCTCGTCGCGCGAGTGGCCGGCGCCATCGATGCAGGTCCGCTCAGCATCACCGCTGTCCCGCCAGCCGATCCGCAGCCGGCGAGTCACCCGTGGGCGGTTTATCTCGACGGGTACATCGACCCCGGTGCCGCCGGCCGCCTCGCCGGGCTGATGCAGCGCTCAGGGATCCGACACGCAGTCGTGTTCCTGAATTCGCCGGGCGGCAGCCTGCTCGCTGCGATGGACCTCGGGCGCCTGCTGCGGGCGGGCGGGTTCGACACGAACGTCGGCCGGCGTGCGCCGGACGGCCGCGAGCCCGAGGCCGGGGTGTGCTACAGCTCGTGCCCGTTCGCGTATGCCGGCGGAGTCCGGCGGTCGCTGCTGCGAGGATCGGCGCTCGGCGTGCACCGGCCCCGGAACCTCACGCCCGTGGTGGACCCGCAGGCATTCGAGCGGCGGGTCTCCGCGGATGCGACGGACTATCTCGAAGGCATGGGCGTGAATCCCGTCCTGGCCTCCATCATGGCGCAGGCGCCGCACGACGCGATCCGCCTGGTCGGTCGCGGCGAGGCGGAGCGGCTCGCGCTCGTCAACGACTGACGTCCGCCCTCGATCGTATGCTCAACTGCAGGCTCGACGCCTGCTCGAAGGAATCCCAAGCATGAAGATCCTGCGCACTCCCGACGCCCGGTTCGAGCAAATTCCAGACTATCCGTTCGCGCCGCACTATCACCAGCTGACGGACCAGCTGCGCCTGCACTACGTGGACGAGGGTCCGCGCGGGGCGCCTCCGGTCCTGATGATGCACGGCGAACCCACCTGGTCCTACCTGTACCGCCACATGATCGTTCCAGTGGCCGCGGCGGGATTGCGGGTACTCGCCCCCGACATGATCGGCTTCGGCAAGTCGGACAAGCCAGCGGCCAAGTCGGACTACACCTATGCGGGACATGTCGCATGGATGCGCCACTGGCTCGAGGCGCTCGACCTGCGGGACATCACGCTCGTGTGCCAGGACTGGGGGTCGCTCATCGGCCTCCGGCTTGCGGCCGAGCTGCCAGGCCGATTCGCCCGCGTCCTGCTCAGCAATGGCGGCCTGCCGGAGGGCACCGGCGCTCCGAGGGCATTCCGCCGGTGGCGCAGGTTCGCACGCTACAGCCCGTTGTTTCCGATCGGCAGGATCGTGCAGGCCGCCACGCGGCGGCGTCTGTCCCCGGCCGAGATCGCGGCGTACGACGCCCCGTTCCCCGCCAATGCGCACAAGGCGGGGGCGCGAATCTTCCCGGCGCTCGTGCCGGTGGAGCCCGACGACGTCGCGGTGCCGGACCAGCGGCGCGCGTGGCAGGCCTTCGAGGCGTGGACCAGGCCGTTCATCTGCTGCTTCAGCGACGGAGACCCGATCACGCGCGGGGGCGACGCGCCGTTCCTGCGCCGCGTGCCCGGAACGAAAGGCCAGCCGCACGTGACGCTGCACGGTGGGCACTTCATCCAGGAAGACGACCCGGAAGGATTCGTGCGGGCGATCCTCTCGAGCTGCGGCCGCTGATCGCTCGCCGCCGGCGGCGCTAAGCGGCCAGCGGAGCGCTTGCCGCGACTGGCAGGCGCATCAGGTGGTCGAACGCCCCGAGCGCCGCCTTCGAACCTTCGCCCATCGCGACGATGATCTGCTTGTACGGAACCGCGGTGGCGTCGCCGGCGGCGAAGACTCCCGGAGCCGACGTACCTCCGCGTGCATCGGTCTCGATCTCGCCGCGGGGGTTCAGCGCGACCGCGCCCCGCAGCCAGTCGGTGTTTGGCACGAGGCCGATCTGCACGAAGACGCCCTCGAGGTCGAGTCGATGGTGCGCCCCGTTGCCGCGATCCCGGTAGCTCAGGCCCGTCACCCGTCCGTCGGCTCCGTGCACTTCCCTGGTCTCGGCCGCGACGAGCACGCGGACGTTCGGCAGGCTGCGCAGCTTGCGCTGCAGGACCTCGTCGGCCCGCAGCCGCCCGTCGAATTCGATCAGCGTGACGTGCGCGACGATGCCGGCAAGGTCGATGGCCGCCTCGACGCCGGAGTTGCCGCCACCGACCACGGCGACACGCTTGCCCTTGAACAGCGGGCCGTCGCAGTGCGGACAGTACGCGACGCCGTGCCCGCGGTACTCGCGCTCGCCGGGGACGTTCATCTCGCGCCAGCGCGCGCCCGTCGCAAGAATCACCGCCCGGCTGCGCAACCGGGCACCGCTCGCGAGTTCGACGGTCGCGAGCCCGGATTCATCGGCCGGGTGCAGCGCGGTCGCACGCTGCAGGTTCATCAGGTCCACCTCGTACGAGCGGACGTGCTCCTCGAGCGCCGCGGCAAGCCTGGGGCCCTCGGTCGCGGTCACGGAGATGAAGTTCTCGATGCCCATCGTGTCCATCACCTGGCCGCCGAACCGCTCGGCGACCAGCCCGGTGCGGATTCCCTTGCGCGCCGCGTATATGGCGGCCGCGGCGCCCGCCGGGCCGCCGCCGACCACGAGGACGTCGAACGGGTCCTTCGCGTCGAGCGCTGCGGCGTGCCGCGCCGGATTGCCCGCGTCGAGTTTCGCGAGGATCTCCTCCGCCGTCATGCGGCCGTGGCCGAACGGCTGGCCATTCAGGTAGACGGCCGGCACGGCCATGACGCGCCTCGCGTCGATCTCCGCGCCGAAAAGTGCGCCGTCGATCATCGTGCTGCGGATCCGGGGACTGAGCGCGGCCATCGCGTTCAGCGCCTGGACGACCTCCGGGCAGTTCTGGCACGACAGCGACACGTAGACCTCGAACTCGAAGTCGCCTTCGAGGGCCTGCACCCGCTCAGCGACGCCGTCGGGCAGCCGCGGCGGATGGCCCCCGGCCTGCAACAGCGACAGCACGAAAGACGTGAATTCGTGCCCCATCGGCAGGCCTGCGTAACGGATTCGCGGGGTGGAACCGGCGCGCGCAACGCTGAACGAGGGGGTACGCACCTGGCCTTCCGGGCCGGCCGCTCGACGCGTCTCCAGCCGTATCAGGCTCGACAGCGACGCGACGTCCGTCAGCAGCGAGCCCAACTCGCGCGACGCCTCGGTGTCGTCGAGGTGCGCCACGAGTTCCACCGGGTGCGAGATCCGCTGCAGGTGTGCCTGCAGCTGCTGCCTGAGATTCGAGTCGAGCATCGCGTGCCAGCCTCCGGCCGTGCGCCCGGTCCTGGGGCGCAGCGTGCCCTGGTGATCGAAACACCCCGTCCGTCCCTGGACGGGGCGGGGGGTCAGATCTTTCCGACCAGGTCCAGCGACGGGGCCAGCGTCTTGGCGCCGGGCGTCCAGCGCGCCGGGCAGACCTCGCCGTCGTGCGTGGCGACGTACTGGGCCGCCTGGACCTTGCGCAACAGCTCGCGTGCGTCCCGGCCGATGCCGAGGTCGTGGATCTCGGCGACCTTGATCACGCCTTCCGGGTTCACGACGAACGTGCCGCGCAGGGCCAGCCCTTCCTCCTCGATCAGCACGCCGAAATTGCGGCTGATCGCGTGCGTCGGGTCTCCGACCATCGGGTACTGGATGCGACGAATCGTCTCCGACGCGTCGTGCCACGCCTTGTGCGTGAAATGGGTGTCGGTCGAGACGCTGTACACCTCCACGCCGATCTTCTGGAACTCCGCGTACAGGTCGGCGATGTCGCCGAGCTCGGTCGGGCACACGAACGTGAAGTCGGCGGGGTAGAAGAAGACCACCGACCACTTGCCGCGGAGGTCGGCGTCCGTGACCTGCACGAACTCGCCGCCGTGGAACGCGGTGGCCTTGAATGGCTTGATGACGGTATTGATCAGGGAAGTCATGTGCAAGTCTCCGTGGGGCAGAGGCGCGGGATGGCCTCGTTGGAGCGGCAAGATACGTAGCGCACGGCTTGAGCTCCAATCGATTGAAACGAATGGAAAGATAGACAGGCTCGATCAAAATGGCCGGCTGCCGCGGCGCCGCAGGCGTGCGTTCGGGCTCGTGGCGCGGACTTGCTATCCTTGGCCGGGCGACCAGTCCGTCGCAGGGGGGATACCATGGACAAGCCGACGATCCTGCTCACCGGCATATCCGGCTTCATCGCGAAGCACTGCGCCGTCGAGCTGCTGAACGCCGGTTACGGCGTGCGCGGCACGGTGCGTAGCCTGGGGAAGTCGGCCGAGGTCCGCGAGTCGCTGGGTCGTCACGCTCCGGTGTCGCGCCTCGAATTCGTGCAGGCCGACCTGACGGCGGACGCCGGCTGGGACGCTGCCGTGCGTGGCTGCGAGCACGTGGTGCACGTCGCGTCGCCGTTTCCCGCGCGCCCGCCGAAGCACGACGACGAGCTGATCCGCCCGGCGGTGGACGGCACGCTGCGGGTCATGCGGGCGGCGGCGGAGGGCGGCGTGCGTCGGTTCGTCCAGACGTCGTCCATGGTGGCCGTGATGTACGGCCACCCGCGCACGCGCACGGAGCCGTTCACGGAGGACGATTGGACGCGCGTCGAGTCCCCCGACGTCACCGCGTACGGCAGGTCGAAGACGCTCGCGGAGCGCGCGGCACGCGAATTCGCGGCTCGCGAGGGAGCGGCGCTGCACTATGCGTCCGTGAATCCCGGGTTCGTGCTCGGTCCGGCGCTCGACCGGGACATCGGCACCTCGGCCGCGGTCATCCAGATGTTCCTCAAGGGCAAGTATCCGGGCGTCCCCCGCCTGATGATCCCTTGCGTGGACGTGCGCGACGTCGCGCGCATGCACCGGCTGGCCCTCGAGACCAGTGCTCCCAGCGGCGGTCGCTACCTTTGTGCGGCCGAGGTCCTGTCGTTCCTGGAAATGTCGCTGGCGATACGCGAGAAACTCGGCGCAGAGGCACGCAGGTCGCCGACCCGCGAGTTGCCGGACTGGGCCATCAGGCTGGTGGCTCTCTTCGATGGCGCGGCGCGCCAGGCCGTGCCGGACCTCGGCAGGCCGATGCACGTGGACAATTCCCGCACGGTGCGCACGCTCGGCATGAAGTTCATCCCGGCGCGCGAAGCGGCCGTCGCGATGGCGCGCAGCCTGCTCGACCTGCATCTCGCCTGAAGGACGACCGCAATGAGGCCGACGTTATCGGTGATCGAGCCTGCGCTCGTCGATCGCGTGATCGACGAGGCGCTCGGCGTGCTCGAAAAGACCGGCGTGCTGATAGAGGATGAATCTGCGCTGGCCCGCCTCCGAGGCGCTGGCATCGCTGCGGATCCGGCGTCGGGCCGGGTGCTGTTCCCGCGGGCGGCGATCGAGCGGGCGCTCGCGACCGCGCCGTCGTCGGTCACGCTGCACGATCGGGACGGCCAGCCGGCGGCCGTGCTCCAGGGCGACGACGTCCACTTCGTTCCCGCGAGTTCGGCACTGCGCGTACTCGACCGCCGGACGCAGCAGGCGCGCGAGCCGGGCACTCCGGATTTCGTGGAGTATGTGAAGATCGGCGACGGCCTCAAGAACATCTCCTATCTCTCCACGGCATTCATCCCGAAGGATATCCCGCAGGACGTGGCGGACGTCTGGCGGCTCTACCTGGTGCTCGCGCATTCGAAGCGCCCGATCGTGTCCGGCGCGTTCACCGCGTGGGGGGTGCCGCGCATGGGGCAGGTCATGGCGATGTTCCGCCGCGACCGCGACGACCTGGTGCGGCGCCCGATGTCGATGTTCACCTGCTGCCCGAACACGCCGCTGCGCTGGGGCGAGGACCCGGTGGCGAACATCATGGACTGCGCCGAGTGGGGCATCCCGATGGAGATCGTGCCGGTGCTGCTGCTCGGCATGATCTCGCCCGTCACGACGGTGGGCGCGCTGGTGCTGCACACTGCGGAGGTGCTGTCCGGACTTGCCATCGCGCAGGCCGTGCGGCCGGGCACGCCCGTGGTCTTCGGCGGCGCACCCGCGTCCTTCCACATGCGGCTGATGACCAACCCGATGACCGCGGTCGAGGCCCTGCAGCTCTATTGCGGCTACGCGCAGGTCGCAAAGCGGCTGAACCTGCCTTGCCAGGGGTACATGGCGCTGTCGGATGCCAAGTTCAACGATCCCCAGGCCGGCATGGAGACGGGGGTCGGCGCGTTCCTCGCCGCCTGTGCCGGGATCAACTCGGTCTCGGGCCCCGGGATGCTGGATTTCGTCAACTGCTTCAGCTTCGAGAAGCTGGTATTCGACGACGAAGTCGTCGCGCACGCGAAGCGGTTCGTGCGATCGGTCGAGGTTCGCGAGGACCTGCCGGCCGGCGAGCTCATCGCGGAGCTGGTGCGCGACCACCACCTGCTCACCTCCGAGCACACGCTCGCGCACTGGCCGGACGAACTGTACCTGCCGGGCCCCACGCTCGACCGCATGAACTGGGACCAGTGGGCCGACCACGGCTCGCGCGACTGGCGCGCCCGCACCAACGAGGTCATCGACGAGCTGCTCTCGAATTACGAGGTGGAGCCGCTCGATGCCGGGCTGCGCGCCGAGATCGAGGGGCTGATCAGCACCACCTGCAGGGAAGTGCCCGGCGTGGCCCTCCCGGCGTTCACGGGGGACGCGCATGCCTGATTACGCGCTCATGAACCAGTCGCTCTTCGAGGGGCACCACGACGCCGTGCGCCGCATGACCGAGGAGGCGCTGGCGGAGGGCCGGCCCCCGATGGAAGTGCTGGAGGACGGCCTGATCGCGGGCATGCGCGTGGTGGGCGAGGATTTCAAGCACAATCGCATCTTCGTGCCGGAAGTGCTGCTCGCGGCGCGGGCGATGAAGGCCGGCATGGCGGTGCTGAAGCCGCTGCTCGGCTCGAAGCAGGACGGCGCCTCTGCACTGTCGGAGACCATCGTGCTCGGCACCGTCAAGGGCGACCTGCACGACATCGGCAAGAACCTCGTCGGCATGATGGCCGAGGGCGCCGGTTTCACCATCGTCGACCTCGGTACCGACACGTCGGCCGAGCGGTTCATCGCGGCCGCGAAAGAGCACGGCGCGAAGATCGTCGGCATGAGCGCGCTGCTCACGACCACGATGATCTACATGCGCACGGTGGTGCAGAAGTTCAAGGAAGCCGGCATGGGCGATGTGAAGCTCTGCATCGGCGGGGCGCCCACCAGCCCGGACTACGCGAAGCAGATCGGCGCCGACGGCTACGCGGCGGATGCGGCGAGCGCCGTCGAGCTGTTCAAGCGGCTCATCGCCGAGCACGCGGCCGCCGCGAAGTGACCGTGCCGGGCGCAGCGGCGCCGTCGGGCGGCGCCACCCTCACCATCGATGGGCTCACCGGCCTCGCGCCGGCGGGGCAGACCCTGTTCGACTGGGCGGAGTCGCGCGGCATCGCCGTCCCGACCTCGTGCCACAAGCAGGGCAAGTGCCGCGAGTGCCTGGTGGAGATCGAGACTGGCGCGGAATGTCTGAGCGAGCCCGCCGAGCAGGAATTGCACCTCGAGGGCCGCTTCCGCCTGGCGTGCCGGACGCGCGTCGTACAGGACGGGCAGGTCAGGGCGCACACCTTGCGCCGCGGGTCGATGCGCATCGAGACCTCGTCCGACGCCGAAGCCATCGACGGTGTCGCGCTGGATCCGGCGGTCACGCGGGACGGGCCGCGCATCCTGCTCGACGGTGAACCGATCGCGGAGGCCGGTGGCCCGCTGCACGGCGTCGCGATCGACCTGGGGACGACGACGATCGCATTGCGGCTGCACGACCTCGGGACGGGTCGCCTGGTTGCGACGCACTCCTTCGAGAACCCGCAGCGCTTCGGCGGGACGAACGTGATGTCGCGCATCCACTACGACGGCACGCACCGTGGCCGGCTGCTGCAGCGCACGTTGCTCGGCTACCTGACGCACGCCATCGAGTCGCTGCCGGTGGATCCTGCGACCATCTACGAGATCGTCGTGGCCGGCAACCCGACCATGCGCGACCTGCTGTTCGGGCTCGACGTGCAGGGGCTCGGCGTTCTTCCGTACCGGTCGACGACCGAAGCGGCACTCGCGGACGGACGCGCGACGACGACCAGCCTGGCAGCGACGGCAAGACGCCTGCGCCTGCCCGCGCATCCATTGGCCCGCGTCTACGCCCTGCCGCTCGTCGGCAGCCACGTCGGTGCCGACGCGGCGGCCTGCCTGCTGGCGACCGGAATCGCCGAAGGAACCGGGATCAGCGCCCTGCTCGACATCGGCACCAACACCGAGGCGTTCTTCGGCAATGCGGACCGGATGCTCGCGGCATCGTGTCCCGCCGGTCCCGCGTTCGAGGGTGGTGGCGTGGGGTCCGGGATGCCGGCGCTCGACGGGGCGATCGAGCGCGTCGCCATTGCCGACGACGGGTCGATCGGCATCCGCACCGTGGGTGATGCCGCGCCGATCGGTGTCTGCGGGTCCGGCCTCGTCGACCTGCTGTCCGAACTGCGGCGCACCGGCCGGATGAACGCGCA
This sequence comes from Steroidobacteraceae bacterium, assembly GCA_035429605.1. Taxonomy (GTDB): domain Bacteria; phylum Pseudomonadota; class Gammaproteobacteria; order Steroidobacterales; family Steroidobacteraceae; genus RPQJ01. Next base: position 29,143 of record DAOMFD010000001.1, read on the forward strand.
GGGCCGCTTCCTCGATCCCGACGAGCCGATCACCCTCGATGGCGAAGGGCGCGTGTCGGTCAGCGAGATCGACGTGAACGAACTCGCGCAGGCCAAGGGCGCGAACGCCGCCGGCATGCGCGTGCTCGCGGACGTCCATGGCGTGGACCTCGCGCGGGTCGATCGGCTGTATCTCGCAGGCGGTTTCGCGCGGCACCTCGACGTGGACGCCGCGTGCCGGATCGGGCTGATCCCGGACCTGCCTCGCGAGCGGATCGTGAAGGTCGGCAATGCTGCGCTGGCCGGCGCGTCGGTCGCGCTGCTCTCGCGGCGTCGTCGCCAGGACATCGAGTCGATCGTGCGCCGCATCGAGCTGGTCCGACTGGAGGCGCATCCGAGATTCTTCGACTTCTTCGTGCAGGGCTGCCAGTTCGAGCCTTTCGGGGCCGCGCCATGACCGTTGCCAGCATCCTGCAGGTGTCGGGGAGCGACGCGGCGGCGGCCGTGTCCGACGCGGAGTTCCACCGGCTGCTCGGCGTCCCGCGCGGCCGCGAGGTCCCGGTCGAGGTCGCCGAGCGCGCCGGTCTCGCGCGACGCTGGTACGAGGAGCACGGGCGCCCGTTCGTCGCGACGAGACGATTGGCTCTCGCCGCGATCAGCCACGATGCCGTAACTCTCCGCAGTGGCGACGTGCTCGCGGGACCCGCGCTCGCGGACCGGCTGCGCGATGGCGAAGCGCATGCATTGGTGGTGGCCGCGTTCAGCGCCGGCCGCGAAGTCGCGGACGAGGCGGCGCGCCTGTGGGCCGACGCGCGTCCGGACGAGTCGTACTTCCTCGACCGGTTCGCGGCAGCGGTTGTCGAACAGCTCGTGTGGCGGGCTTCGGCGGTGCTGTGCGCGGACGCGACGGCGACCGGCGAGGGCCTGCTCCAGCACTTGTCGCCGGGCTGCGGTCGCTGGGAGCTCTCCGCGCAGCACGCATTGATGGCGCTGCTGCTCGGGACGACTGGCCACCACGCCGACGCGTGGTCGATCGGACCGATCAGGCTGCTCGAGTCCGGCGCATTGCATCCGCAGCACTCGCTGCTTGCCGCGCTCGGGGTCACGCGCCGTGCTATCGTCGCGACGTCCGAGTCGGCGTGCCGCAGCTGCGACCTGCGACATTGCCGGTATCGCCGGGCCGCGTACGCGCGCGACGCCGCTGAACCAGGGACGACCGAATGACGCAGCCGTCATTGCTCGATGCGATCAAGACCCGCGTGCTGCTCGGCGACGGGGCCATGGGCACGCAGTTGCAGAACGCGGGCCTCGAGTCCGGGCATTGCGGCGAAGCCTGGAACGTCGATCATCCCGACCGGGTGCTCGGCATCCAGCGCAGGTATGCCGAGGCCGGCTCCGACGTGCTGCTCACCAATACGTTCGGGGCCTGCCGCATCATGCTCGACCGCCACGGCGAGGGAGCTCGTACCGCGGACATCAATCGCGCCTCGGTGGCGATCGCACGGCAGGCGCTCGGCGGGCGCGGGTACGTGCTCGGCGACATCGGGCCGTTCGGCGGCCTCATGGAGCCGTATGGGGACATCACGCGCGCCGCCGTGGAGAGCGCCTTCCGCGAGCAGGCGCGCGCGCTGGTCGAAGGCGGCGCGGACGGCATCATCATCGAGACGCAGACGGCGTTCGAGGAAGTGGAGATTGCGATCGCGGCCGCGCGCGAAGCCGGCGCGAAGGTCGTGATCGCGTCGTTCGCGTTCGACCGCATGGCGGACGAGGACGACGTGCGCACGATGATGGGGATCAGCCCCGAGCAGGCCGCCGAATTCATGGCCCGCCACGGTTGCGACATCGCGGGCCTCAATTGCGGAACCGGCGTGGACATGCGCTTCGCGGCGGACATCACGCGGCGGTATCGGGCGACCTGCGGGCTGCCGGTGATGGCGCAGCCGAACGCGGGAGCCCCGGTCCTCGAGGACATGAAAGTGCTCTACAAGCAGACGCCGGAAGAGATGGGTGCCGGACTCGCCGGCTTGCTGGCGGCCGGGCCGCGCATCGTCGGCGGGTGCTGCGGCAGCACGCCGGCGCACATCGCGCGATTCCGGCAGATCCTCGACGGCGGGGTGGGAGGTCGGCAGGCATGAAGGTGACGATTCCCGTGGACGAGGCGGCGGTCGATGCGTACCTGCCATCGGCCAAGCCCGACGGATCGGGGGTGGGCGTCAACTACGCCGACCAGGTGCTGAAGCTCCTGAAAGTAACGCTCGAGGACGGCCGCAAGCTCGCCGCCAGGAGGCGCGGCCTCAAGGTGGCGGTCACGATCGGGGAGCAGTCGGGCCACGCGATCATGCGACGCATCGACGACGGCCCCGACACGCGCGTGATCTTCGAGCGGGCGCTCGCCGCCGCGCTGCGCGAGGCGGGTGCGACGTTCAGCCGCGAGCCGGGCGCGATCCACATCGAAGCCTGAGTCGGCAGCCGCACCCGGCCCCGGGGCGGTAGCTGGCAATTCGACGGGCACCGAAGGCCCGCCGCGGTGCGCGAACGAAAAGAATTCGCAATTATTCGACAGCCAGTTGGCGATAATCCGCCGCTGGTCACATTCACGGCGGCCCGCGCGGCGTATCTAGACGCCATGAACGGCACCAGGCTTGCTTCGTACAAGCTGTCGCAGGACGCCGGATTCGCGCCGAACCCGTTCTTCGGCACGCTGACGCTGGCGACCTGCATGCCCGACATGCGCCTGGCGGCCGCGTTGGACGACTGGATCGCGGGCTTCACGTCCGAGGCGTTGTGCGGCGATGCCGTCGGCGCCGAGCGGTTGGTGTTCCTGATGCGGGTCGAGGAGGCGCTCTCGATCGCCGAGTACTACTCGGACGCGCGGTTCGCCCGCAAGATCCCGGTGCCGAACGGCGCGCCCGAGGTCGGCCGCCATGGCGACAACATCTACCAGCCCAGGCGCGCGGACGCGGGCGAGCCGGAACACTTCGCGCAGTTGCCCAATCCGCATCACTGGGACCATACGCACCGCCGCGAGGACGAACGCAGCAAGCGGCTGGACCTGCGCGGACGTCGTGTGCTGCTGGCAACCGAGTTCGTGTACTTCGGCCGCGAGGCGCTGGTCGTCCCCGAATTCGCACGGCCCGCACTGCCCCGGGGACACGCTCCGGCCGGCTCCTCGACCGCGGATCCCGAATTGGCACGGGCTTTCATAGACTACGCCCTCGGCCGGGCGAGTCGTCCCGTGGTCGCGCCGCCGCACACGTGGCCGGCCGGGGACGACAGCTGGCGTCATTGAACGACGGTCCGGCGACACGGAGGCCGGTGGCGAGCGGAGGTGTCGGGCGATGCGAAGCATCCTGGGCTGGTTGGCAGCCTTCATCGGCGGTGCATCGGGCTGGTGGCTCGGGCGGCACGTGGGCCTGGGGACGGCCGTCGTGCTGAGTTCGCTCGGTACCGGTGCGGGCATGTACTTCGGTTATCGCTGGTTCGACGAGAACCTGCGCTAGCAGGTTCCACGCGGTCGCCCGAGGACGTCGGCCGGCTTCGAGTGCCGCTGCTGCAGTAAGATGACGGCCCATGCGGGCCGGCATCCGGTCGCGCACCTGCACGGATTCCGGTCGATGAGCATTCACCCCACGGCCATCATCGAGGACGGCGCGCAGCTCGGCGCGGGCTGCGTCGTGCACGCCCATGCGATCGTCAGCAGGCATTGCGTGCTCGGAGAAGGCGTTGTCGTGCATCCCTTCGCGGTGGTGGGAGGGGATCCGCAGGACCTCAGGTTCGACGTCGCGACGCGGACTGGCGTGCGCATCGGCGCGCGCACCGTGATCCGCGAGCATGTCACCATCCATCGTGCGACGAAAGCCGACGGCGGGACCGACATCGGCGCGGACTGCTACCTGATGGTCGGCAGCCACGTCGCGCACGATTGTCGAATCGCTGACCGCGTCATCATGGCGAACGCCGTGCTGCTCGCCGGCCACGTGCAGATCGGCG
>DAOMFD010000001.1:33211-40828 GCA_035429605.1 Steroidobacteraceae bacterium
GACCGCGTCATCATGGCGAACGCCGTGCTGCTCGCCGGCCACGTGCAGATCGGCGAGGGCGCGTTCATCGGCGGCGGTGCGACCGTGCACCAGTTCACCCGCATCGGCGAAGGCGCGATGATCGGTGGTGCGGCGCGGGTGTCGCGCGACGTCCCGCCGTTCTCGATGACCACGGAGCGGGACGAAGTGGTCGGTCTCAACGTCGTAGGACTGCGTCGGCGGGGGCTGCCGAAGGCCACGCTCGAGGAACTCAAGCGCGCCTTCCGCGAGGTGAACGTCCCGGTCGGCAACATGCGGGAGATTGCAGCGGCAGCGCTGGCCGGCGGGTCCTACGCGACGCCGGAGGCAAGGCGCTACCTGGAGTTCTTCGCTGCCGGCCGGCGCAGCTTCGTGCGCGCGCGTCGCGCAGGCGCGGCCCTGGACTCGGACGAGTGATCGGGCCGGCGCGGACGCAGCGAGGGGGGAACCTGATGGCCATCGAGGGACTCGACGCCGCCGTGGCGGCCGCGCTGATCGGCATCGACACCGTCTGGGGCGGCGACGTGATGAACCCGTCCGGGACAGGCCGGTTCATCGCCGATTCGTGGTTCTCGGGGGAGCCGCTGCCGTCGGCCTACACGCGTCCGGAGGCGGCGGTGCTGCGTTCGAGCGGCGGAGTCGGGGCGCGGATGCCGGATGTCCCGGCAGTCGAAGCCTATCTCAAGGCGATCGAACTGCCGGGAACCATCGCACGCGTCATTGCCGGCGGGCGTTCACTGGGTGGCTTGCGCGGCGCCCACATCGAGGGCCTGGGCCTGTGCTGCGAGGTGATGCTGGACCTCGCGCTGGAGATCCTCGGGCGGGGCCCCGCCGTGCCCTACGAGCGTTGCGTTCGAACCCTGACCGGCTCGGAGCCGGAGCCATCGCGACCGGACGACAAGGTGCGCCGGGTCGCGGAGCTGCTCGGTAACGGGACCGGATCGCCGCCACGCGGGGCCGCACTCGTCGCCGCGGTCGACGAGTGGCGCGCGGCGCGACGCGTGCCGCGGGGCTCCATCGCGAGCCTGGGCGACCGCTGCATCGCCGAGTACGACGCCTTGACGAAGCGCAACCTGTTGCCGCACCTGCCGCGGGACATGGCTGACGTGCCGCGCGCCAACGTGCGGTTCCTGCCCATCGAGAACGCGTGGTTCTCCGGCTCGATGAACTACATCGGCCGCGCGCGCAAGCCCGACGGGACTCCGGAATACGAGGCGACCTACGAGCTGAATGCGGCGCTGGAGATCTCGGTGCCGGAATTCGCGCAGCTCGTGAGCCACGAGGTCGTGCCGGGCCACGTCACGACGTTCGCTTACCTGCAGAACCTGTACGTGCGTGGCATGGCTGGCTTCGAGGTCACGGTGCAGGCAATGAACACCCGCGACTCGGTGCTCGCCGAAGGCATCGCCAACAATGCGATATTGATCGCGCACGGAGTCACCGAGCTCGAGGACCTGCCCGATCGCGAGCTCGAGCTCGGCGTGCTGCTCGCGCTCCTGCAGGACGACGCGAAGAACCAGGCGTCGTACCTCACGTGGAACGACAAGGTCGCGCAGTCCGAGGTCGCGGCGGTCCTGCGCAGGGATTTCCTGGTCTCGGAGGAGCGCGCGGACAAGCTCTCGGGTGCCTGGGGACGCCACCCGCTGCTCGGCAGGATGTACCTGCCTGCGTACCGCGCGGGCACGGAGCTCGTGGCGCGGTTGCGTCGCCGCTATCCGCCCGGGGTGATCCTCCCGGCGCTCTATGGCTGTCGCGGGTATGCGGACTCGCACACGCTGGAAGGACTGCTCGAGGGTCGCTACGGCCCCGGATGACGGCGGTCGCCTATCGTCGCAGCGGCAGCCACGTCCAGTAGGTGCCGCAGCGCCAGACCCACTCGAGCGGTCCCATGCGGTAGCGGAGCAGCCATGCGTGGCTCGCCAACGCGAGCACGGCGAAGACCACGCACGCCAGCACCGTCAATTCGGGGCCGCTCAAGCTTCCGTAGAGCCCGAAGCCCCAAGGCTCCGCGAGCGCAGCCATGATCAGCGACTGGCCTACGTAGTTCGTCAATGCCATGCGGCCGGCCGATTCCATCGGCGCATACCACCAGCGCCGCTTGCGGAGGTGCTCGTTAAGCATGACGCGCGCGCCGAACCCGATGGCAAGCGGGAAGGCACTCGCGACGTGCAGCCACTCCGGCCAGCGCCAGTCGGTCACGCCATGCATCTCGCGGGACTGCAGAAATGTCGCCAGCACGCTCATCGGCAGGCCGATGCCGAGACCCACGATCGATACGCGACGCCAGGTCCGCGGCGTCGCACCTGCGATCACACCGCTGCGCACCAGGGCCGCTCCGATCATGTTGAGCCCCAGCGTCCGCCACAGCAGCACGACCCCGAACCAGACCAGCACCAGCCAGTGCTGCTGCGCATGGAGTTGCAGCAGCGCCCGGAACCCGCCGTCCCTGCGCGCCGCATATTCCGCGGGCCAGGCCCCCGCATCCGCGGAGCGCATCGCCGCAAGGTCGCCCAACGCCAGCGAGTACTCACTCGCGACGCTCCGTCCCCAACCTCGCGGGTCGCCGCACAGCAGGAGGACCGCGATCGCGATGGCCATGACGAGGGCGACGACCAACAGGGCCGCGCGCCAGTTCCTGTCCCAGAGCAGCGCCACGACGACCGTGAATGCCACCATGGCGATTCCGGTGACTCCCGGCGACACGCGGCCCAGGGAGCCGAACTGGAATCCCCACACGACCGTGGTGGCCACCAGCACGATCCCGATGCGATAGAGGTTCCTAGTGCTCAGGCGGCGCGCGGCATACAGGCACAGGCCCGCGATCGCGTACGGCAGGAGGACGTCCGCCGGGTACAGCAGCAGCGCATGCAGGGCGCCGAACACCGCGAGCATCGCGATCCGGCGCAGGTAGATGGCAGGGAAGCCCGGCCGTGCGACCGCGCTGCGTCCGCTCTGCAGCGCGAAGCCCATGCCGAAGAGCAGCGAGAACAGCGTGATGAACTTGAGGTCCACCACCGCATCGAAGAGTGCCCAGTCGAGCTGGCCGAGCAGTTCGCCGTGCGCGCCCGGCACAGGGAACGCCGCGACGTCCCAGGGCAGGAACATCTGCCGGACGTTCGCCACCAGGATGCCGAGCAGCGCGATGCCGCGCACGGCATCGATCGACGCGATGCGCTCCGACGGACCGGTCGGCGCCGCGTTCAGCCCCATCGCAGCGTTCGGGCGAACACTGCGTCCACCCAGCGGTCCGGCAAGCGTCGCAGGACCTTGCGCACCCCGCTGCCGTGCCCCTTGCAGTAGCGCGTCCGGGGTCGCGCCGCCGTGAATGCATGGACGACGTCCTTCGTCACCACGGACACGGGCGAGGCGTCACGCGCCGACTGCGCCGCGAACTGATTGAGTGTCCGCGTCAGTGGTCCATACAGCTCGACGAGGCCCGGCGGCGGGGCTTTCAGGTTCGCTTCGAATGCGTCCGCGCCCTTGCTCCAGATCTCGGTCGCGATGGACCCGGGCTCGAGCAGCGACACCTCGATGCCCCACGGGCGCAGCTCCCGGCGCAGGGCATCGCTCAGCGCTTCCATCGCGTGCTTCGACATGGAGTACGGCCCGAGGCCGGGCACGGTGCCGAAGCCGGCGATGGACCCGGTGTTGAGGATTCGGCCGCGCGCCCGGCGCAGCAGCGGCAGGAATGCCTGGGTCATTGCGACCTGAGCGAAGACGTTGACCTCGAACTGCCGACGCAGTTCGTCGACGGGGGTGCACTCCATCGGCCCTGCGACGACGATGCCGGCGTTGTTGAACAGGCCCCACAGTCCACGTTCGCCGACGGCCGCCCCGACGGTCGTGACTGCGGACCGGATCTGGTCCGGGCGGGTGACGTCGAGTCGCAGTGTCCGCAGCCTGCCATTTGCGTCCGCCGCGAGGTCGCGCTCGAGCGTCTCGGCCGCGGAATCGCTGCGCACGCATGCAAAGACGCGGAATCCGGCCCCGAGCAGCGCGCCTGCGGACGCCTTGCCGATGCCGCTCGACGCGCCGCTGACGAGTATCGCTTTGTCCGAATTCGAGGTCATGAACCTGCTCCCGCGTACGTGGACTGCGGTGCGTCTTGTGCGCCGCGCGAGTCGGGTATCCTACCCCGAGGCGCGCAACGCCGCGTTGCAGGCAGGTCGGCAGGAGTTCACATGCGCTTTGTGTCACCGTGCACCGTCGCCACGCTGGCGGCCGTCGGTTTCGCCATGCAGGCGAACGCTGGCGACGTGGTCGCCGCGAAGCCGGTAGCGGCGGCGGAGGCCGCTTTTCTCGATTTCCTCGATGCGCACGGCGAACTCGGGGTCGTCGAGTCGGGGCTGCAGGAGCGCTACCTGGGACGCGATCGCGCGCAGTGGCAGGCGCTGTCGGACTCGCGCCGCAATCGCCTCGATGCAGCGCTCGGGCGGCTGAAGCCCCTGCAGCTCCGGCCTGCGGACGAGCGCGCAGTACAGGCCATGCTCGCCTCGCTCGCGGCCCTGGCAAGCGAGGATGCGGTGTCGAACTCGCCAGCCACCAGCTGCAAGGACGCCGGGGAACGCGACCTCGACTACGCGCGACTGCGTGCGGCGCTGGTCGCCTGCTACGTCGAGTACGGCAACGCGCTCCGGTTCGAGGACAGCACGATCGATCGCGGCTCGGCGCTGCAATTGCTGCACGTCATCGACGAGCCGGCGCGGCGCCGTGCCGTCTTCGACGCCTTCGTTCCGCTGTGGACCGCACTCGACGGGCATGGCGAGCCGGACAGTCCCTACCGCCGCATGATCGCTATGGCGGCGGAGGCTGCGCGCAAGCAGGGTTCGCCGATCGATGCGGCAGCCCGCGCCCTCGGCGTGCGCGAGACGGACGTCGAGAACTGGCTCGTCGAGGTCCTCGACGCGTGGCGGCAGGCGACCGGGCCGCAGCTGGTCGAGCCCTGGGACTATCGCTACGTCAACAGCGCAGCCAATCGCGAGCTTGCCGCGAGGATCCCGCCGGAGTCGCTGGTGCCAGCCAACCAGCGCTTTTACCAGGACCTTGGCGCCGACCTCGCGGCGCTGGGTGTCATGTACGACCTGGAGCCGCGAGCCGGGAAGTCACCACTCGCATACACGGATTTCGTGACGCGAGGTCGCACCACGGGCGGCCGCTGGCAGGTGTCCGTCGCGCGCGTGGTCGCGACCTATCCGACGGGCGGGCTGTACTCCCTGAACGAACTGGTGCACGAGAATGGTCACGCGGTGCACATTGCCGCCATCCACAACCGGCCGGCGTACATGGACTGGCCCGACACGTTGTTCACCGAGGCGTTTGCCGACGTGCCGTCGTGGAGCGTCTACGAGCCGGCCTGGCAGCGCCGCTACCTCGGGGCCGCCGCGGCCGAGCCGGCGTCGCTGCGCGCGCTGTTCGGCGACGTGATGCTCGACGTGGCGTGGGCGCTGTTCGAGCTGCGGCTCCTGCGCGATCCGCGCCAGGATCCGAACGTGCTGTGGACCGACATCACCAGCCGCTACCTGCACGTCGCGCCGCACCCGGAGGTGCCGTGGTGGGCGGTGCGCGTGCAACTCGTCGACGAGCCCGGGTACATGGTCAACTACGGCCTGGGCGCCGTGTTGACCGCGGAGATGCGACAACGCACGGTCGACGCCGTCGGGGTCTTCGACGCCGGCAACCCCGGGTGGTACGCGTACCTGAGCCGGCAGCTGCTGCAATACGGGTCCGAACGCGGCACGCGCTCGCTGCTGCAGGACCTGCTCGGCCGGCCGGTGTCCCCGGCCGCGCTGATCCGCCAGGTCGCGCGCAGCGGTGACGCCGCGGCGTCCGGGTCGACGGTCACCGGGAACCAGGGGACATTCCCCTATTTCGCGAGTTCGAAATAGGAGAATGTCCCCTGGCGGCCGCCGCGCAGCACCGGCGCACTACGCGTAGGCGGCGTACCGCGGCTCGTACATCTGCGACCGCATGTATTCGTACAGGTCGTCCGGGCGTTCCATGCCCGCGAGGCCGCGGCTGAACACCACGTCGGCGACCGCGGCGGCGATGTGAGCCGACACGTCGCGCACCCGGTTCAGCGGCGGATACAGGCTGCCCTGGGCGAGGTCGGATTCGTTCACGTGCCGGGCAAGCTCGCGCGCGGCCGCCATGAACATCTCATCGGTCACGCGCGTGGCGCGCACCGCGACCACGCCGAGGCCGACGCCCGGGAAGATGTAGGAATTGTTGCCCTGCCGAGGCACGTAGCGGCGCCCATCCAGGGTCACCGGGTCGAAGGGGCTCCCGGAGGCGAACAACGCGCGTCCGCCCGACCAGGCGTACGCCTGCTCCGCGGTGCACTCCGACTTCGACGTGGGATTCGACAGCGCGAACACGATCGGCCGCTCGTTCGCTCTCGACATCTCCTCGATGACGTCCTTCGTGAACAATCCCGGCGTTGCGCCCACGCCGATGATGGCCGTCGGCTGCAGCGCCTTGACCGCGCCGAGGAAATCCGGGACGGGCGCGTGCTCGTGAGCGTATGGAATCTTGTGCGCCGCAAGTCCCTGCCGCCCCGCGACCACCAGCCCCTTGGAATCCACCATCCAGCAGCGGCGGCGGGCTTCGGCGATGCCCATCCCCTCGGCGGTCATTGCGGCGACGAGCAGGTCGGAGATCCCCGTGGCCGCTTCGCCGGCACCGAGGCAGAGGAAGGTCTGCTCCGACATCCTGCGTCGCGTGACGCGAAGCGCGGAGAAGATGCCGGCGACCGTGACGGACGCCGTCCCCTGGATGTCGTCGTTGAAGCAGCAGACCCGGTCGCGATACCGCTCGAGCAGGCGGAATGCGTTGTGATTCGCGAAGTCCTCGAACTGCACCACGATGCCCGGGAAGACCTGCTGGGTCGCCTCGATGAACTCCTCGACGAGCTCGTCGAGCGCCCCTCCCGACAGGCGACGCTGGCGCAGGCCGAGATACAGAGGGTCCCGCAGCAGCGCTTCGTTGTTGGTTCCGACGTCGAGCATCACCGGCAGGCAGCGGCGCGGATGCAGGCCGGCGCAGGCCGTGTACAGCGCGAGCTTGCCGATCGGGATGCCCATGCCGTTCGCGCCGAGGTCGCCGAGGCCGAGGATGCGCTCGCCGTCGGTCACCACGATCATTGCCGCCTCGCGGTGCGGCCAGTTGCGCATGACCTGGGCGATGCGGCCGCGGTCAGCGGCGGAGATGAACAGGCCGCGCGGCCGGCGGTAGATGTGCCCGAACTGCTGGCACGCGAGCCCGACGGTGGGCGTGTAGATGATCGGCATCATCTCGTCGGGGTTCTCGACGATGACGCGGAAGAACAATGCCTCGTTGCGGTCCTGCAGGGCCTCGATCAGGATGTACTTCGCGAGCGGTGTCTGCAGACGGTGGAAGTTCTCGAGCACGCGGGCGACCTGGTCCTCCTGCGTGCAGACGTGCGGCGGCAGCAGGCCGCGCAGTCCCAGCACGTCGCGCTCGTGCTCGGTGAAGGCCGTGCCCTTGTTGAGGGTCGGGTCGCGCAGGAGGGCGGTTCCGCGCGGGAACCACTCGGGAAGCGGCGGGGGCAGCGTGCGCTGGACGCGACTGGACGGCATGGCG
>DAOMFD010000002.1:0-32858 GCA_035429605.1 Steroidobacteraceae bacterium
CGCTTTCGGGCACGGAACCGGCGAGGCGCCGGGCCAGGTCGTCGATGAGGCGAGGGTCGAAGGGCATGGCAGGGGGCTGGTTGGGCTGCGGGAGACGTAGTGTAAGGAAGAACGCCGGGCGGGATCAGCGCCTGCCCTTCGGGCAGCAGCCGGCGCGGCCGCGGCCGATGCGCTCTGCGGTGAGGCGGCCGTCCCCACCGTACGCCCCACGATGGTGCAGGCGTTCATTCCGCAGCCGGACGCGCTGGCCAAAAAGAGGCGGCCGGGCAGGACCGGGGTCGTGGCACGCTTCCTGCATTGAGGTCCCCGGGTTCCATGCCATTCCCGGAGGTCTGCCCGCGATGAAGCTGATCACCGCCATCATCAAGCCCTTCAAGCTCGATGAAGTGCGGCAGGCCATCGCCGACATCGGCCTGCAGGGCGTGACGGTCACCGAGGTGCTCGGCTTCGGCCGCCAGCGCGGCCGCACCGAGTTCTACCGGGGCGCCGAGTACCACAGCGGCCTGCTGCCGAAGACCAAGGTGGAGATCGCGGTCGAGGACACGGTCGTCGACCCGGTGGTCGAGGCGATCAGCAACGTCGCGCGCACCGGCCGCACCGGTGACGGGAAGATCTGCGTGACCAACTTGAGGCAGGCCGTGCGCATACGCACGGGCGAACGCGGGGCCGAGGCCGTCTGAAACGGACGATGCCGCGCACAGACATTCAATCCGACGACCGACCGACAGGAGAACGCCAGTGAACACGTTGACCGCCGCGCGGCCGGGACTCAGGGCAGCCGCACTCGCCCTGGGCACCCTGCTTGCCCCCGCCCTCGCCTTCGCCGCCGACCCCGTGCCGGACAAGGGCGACACGGCGTGGATGCTCACCTCGACCATGCTCGTCATCCTGATGACGATCCCGGGACTCGCGCTGTTCTACGGCGGCATGGTCCGCTCCAAGAACGTGCTGTCGCTGCTCATGCAGGTGTTCATGACGTTCTGCCTGGTCGCGATCCTGTGGGCCGTGTATGGCTACAGCGTCGCGTTCACGTCGGGCAACGCGTTCTTCGGCGGATTCGACCGCGCGTTCCTGCAGGGCCTCACGTCGAGTTCCGTCGCGGCGACCTTCAGCAAGGGCGTCTACATCCCGGAGTACGTGTACTTCGTGTTCCAGATGACGTTCGCCTGCATCACGCCGTGCCTGATCGTCGGCGCCTTCGCCGAGCGCATCAAGTTCAGCGCCGTGCTGCTGTTCATGGTGCTGTGGTTCACCTTCGCGTACCTGCCGATCGCGCACATGGTGTGGTTCTGGGCCGGGCCAGACGCTTATACCGACCCAACGGCCGGGGCCGCCGCCACCGCTGGCGCCGGCTTCCTGTTCCAGAAGGGCGCGCTCGACTTCGCGGGCGGCACCGTCGTGCACATCAACGCCGGCATCGCGGGCCTGGTGGGCGCGCTCATGATCGGCAAGCGCATCGGCTACGGCAGCGCCGCCATGGCGCCGCACAACGTGCCGATGGTCATGATCGGGTCGTCGCTGCTGTGGGTCGGCTGGTTCGGCTTCAACGTGGGATCGAACCTCGAGGCCACCGGTTTCGCGGGCCAGGTGTTCGCCAACACGCTGCTCGCGACGGCCGCGGCCGCGCTCGCCTGGTCGTTCGCCGAGTGGATCCACCGCGGCACGCCGACGATGCTGGGCGCCGCGTCCGGTGCGGTCGCGGGTCTCGTCGCGATCACGCCGGCCTGCGGCTGGGTCGGGCCGATGGGCTCGATCGCGATCGGTCTGATCGCCGGTCTCGTGTGCCTCTGGGCCGTGGTGAGCCTCAAGCAGAAGCTCGGCTACGACGACTCGCTCGACGTGTTCGGCGTGCACTGCGTCGGCGGCATCCTGGGCGCGCTGCTGACGGCGGTGTTCTGCTCGCCCGCGCTCGGCGGCACCGGCGTGTACGACTACGTCGCGAATGCCGTCGGCGACTACTCGATCGCGGCCCAGTTCAAGTCGCAGCTGTGGGCGGTGCTGGTGTCGCTCGCCTGGTCGGGACTGGTGGCTGCGATCTCGTTCAAGGTCGTCGACCTGGTCGTGGGACTGCGGGTCGCCGAGGACCAGGAGCGCGAGGGCCTCGACACCGTGTCGCACGGCGAGCGGGCCTATAACTGACCCCCCGGGGGGGCACTGCGCAGACCCCATCGGGGCGGGTACCCCGGTGGGGTCTGCGTCTCAGTTTGGCCGGGCCGGGCCGCGGCTCCGGAGGACATTTCCGGCGGTCCTGCTAGACTCGGGACATGCTTCGGAGCCCCCATATGCGACCGATCGCGACACTCATGGCAGGCCTGGTCCTCTCCGCCGCGGCGGCGGCAGGGGACGTGTACGTGACCAAGGATGCGCAGGGCAACCTGATCTACACGGACACGCCGCTGACGGTCCCGGCGAAGAAAGTGGACATCCACAGCGACAGCACCAACCCGGAGACGGCGGAGCAGCGCTATACGTCGGAGATGTCGCAGTACGCCAAGGACAACCAGGCGGCGGCCAAGTCGCAGTCCCAGCAGGCCGCCCAGCAGCAGGCGGCCCAGGACACCGCTGCGGACCAGGCCAAGCGCTGCGTGGAAGCGCGCCAGACCTACCAGACCTACATGAACTCCTGGCGGCTGTACGAGACGGGTCCGAACGGCGAGCGCACGTACCTGACCAGCGAGCAGATCGACAAGGCGCGCGCCGACGCCAAGCAGGCGATGGACCAGTTCTGCTCCGGGCAGTAGTCGGGGCATGGTGACCGCCGCTGGCTTCGTCGGCCTCGGCGCGATGGGCCGGGGCATGGCGCGCAACCTGCACCGGGCCGGCCTGCTCGGCAGCGTCTGGAATCGCACCCACCCGGTCGCGGAGCAACTCGCCTCTGAACTCGGTGTGACGGTCGCGGCGAGCCCCGCGGCCCTGGCTGCGGCGTCCGACGTCGTCGTGCTGTGCGTGTCGGCCGACGCGGACGTCCTCGCCGTGGTCGATGCGATGCTGCCGTCGATCCGCCCCGGCACGATCGTGATCGACTGCTCGACGGTGAGTTCGGACACCGCGCGCGCCGCGGCGGCGAAGCTCGCGGGGTGCGGAGCGGATTTCCTCGACGCGCCGGTCAGCGGCGGCGTGGAAGGCGCGCGCGACGGGACGCTCGCGATCATGGTCGGCGGCAGTCCCGAAGCATTCGAGCGCGCCGCACCGGTCCTCCAGGCCATGGGCCGCACCGTGACGCACTTCGGCCCGAGCGGCGCGGGCCAGGCCGCCAAGGCCACCAACCAGATCATGTGCGCAGGCATCATCCAGGCGGTCGCCGAGGCCATGGCCTTTGCGAAGGCCGAGGGCTTGCCGCTCGCGCAGCTCGTCGAGACGCTCGGCAAGGGCGCCGGCTCGAGCTGGTACTTCGTCAACCGCGCACCGAACATGGTGCGCGGCACCTACCCCGCGGGCTTCCGCGTGCGGCTGCACGACAAGGACCTGCGCATCTGCCGCGACATGGCCGCGCGCCACGGCGTCGAGCTTTCGGTCGTCGAGTCCGCGCTCGGCCACTACCGCAGGTTGATCGAGCAGGGCCACGGCGACGAGGACATCTCGACGATCTTCCGCCTCACCGACGCGCTGTTCACGCACGAGGGCGCGGGCGACGTCAGCCCGAAACCGCGATGAGCGAGGTGCCGGCCGCACCCGCAGGCCGCAGCGACTACGCCCGCATCGGCGGCCTGCTGCTCGCCGCACTGCTCGCATACCTGGTGTGGAGCGTCGTCGAGCCGTTGTGGAGACCGCTCGTGTGGGCGGCGCTGCTCGGCTCGCTGCTGGCCCCGCTCAATATGCGGCTCGCGGTCCGCCTCGGTGGCCGCAAGCGCCTGGCCAGCGTCGTCACCACGCTCGCCACGGTCCTGCTGTTCCTCGTGCCCGTCGGGATCATCGCCGGCGCGGTCACGACGCAGGCCGCGCAGCTGCTCGGGCGCCTCAATTCGGGCGCTGCGGCGCTGAACCCGCAGTCGTTCGACATCGGGCACGTGCCCTGGCTGGCGCGGCCGCTCGAGTGGCTGAGCGAGCACACCTCGATCAGCGCGGAGCAGGTGCAGGGCTGGACCGTCGGCGCCGCGAAACACGTGCTGCAGTCGATCGCGTCGTCCGGCGGCAATCTCGTGCTCGGCGCGCTCGGCACCGTCCTGAGCTTCGCGCTCATGCTGTTCGTGCTGTTCTTCGTGCTGCGCGACGGCCCGGACGTCGCGCGCAAGGTGGTGGGCATGCTGCCGATCGAGGAGCGCCGCCGCTCGCGGCTCTGGCAGCACCTCGTCGAGGTGAATCGCGCCGTGTTCATGGGCATCGGGCTCACCGCCGTGGTGCAGGGCGTGCTGGTCGGCATCGGCTTCTGGATCGCGGGACTGCCGAGTCCCCTGCTGTTCGGCGTGCTCGGGGCGTTCTGCGCCCTCGTACCGCTGATCGGAACGGCGCTCGTGTGGGTACCCGGGGCCGCATTTCTCGCGCTGCACGGCGACTACGGCCACGCCGGGTTCCTCACGGCATGGAGCCTGGTGGTCGTCGGGTCCGTGGACAATTTCCTGCGCCCGATGCTGATCTCGGGCCGCGCCGAACTGCCCACGCTGGCGGTGTTCGTCGGCGTGATGGGTGGGCTGTCGGCGTTCGGTTTCATCGGCCTGTTCATCGGGCCGATCGTGCTCGGGCTGCTGGTCGCCCTGTTCCGCTTCGAGCACGAGGAACGCGCGGCCGCCGCAAACTGAAGCGAGCGCGACAAGTCTCGTTCCGTGCACAATTGGCGACGGGACCTTCCCTGGACCGCACCGGAGCCCGACTTGTCCAATCCGATCCGCATCGCCACTCGCCGCAGCAAGCTGGCGCTCTGGCAGGCCGAACACGTCGCGGCGCTGCTTCGCGGCGCGCACCCCCAGGTTCCCGTCGAACTCGTGCCGATGAGCACGCAGGGCGACCGCGTGCTCGATCGGGCGCTGGCCGATGTCGGCGGCAAGGGCCTGTTCGTGAAGGAACTCGAGGTGGCGATGCAGGAAGGCCGCGCCGACATCGCGGTGCACTCCATGAAGGACGTGCCGAGCGAGCTGCCGCCGGGGTTCGCGATCGTCGCGGCACTGCCGCGCGCCAACCCCAACGATGCCTTCCTGTCTCTGCGCTACGCGCGTTTCGCGGAACTGCCGCGCGGCGCCCGCGTCGGCACCTCGAGCCCGCGCCGCCAGGCCCAGTTGCGGCACGCACGGCCCGACCTGGCGCTGGAACTGCTGCGGGGCAACGTCGACACGCGGCTGCGGCGGCTCGAGGAAGGCAGCCTCGATGCGATCCTGCTCGCGTGCGCGGGCCTCGAGCGGCTCGGGCTCGGCGCGCGAATCACCGAGGTGCTGGACGCGGACTTCTGCGTGCCCGCCGTCGGGCAGGGAGTGATCGGCATCGAGTGCCGTGCCGACGACGCCCGCAGCCGCGGGTTGCTGGCGGCGCTCCATCACGAGGAATCGTTCGTTCGCCTCACGGCCGAGCGGGCGTTCGCGCGCGCGCTCGGCGGCAGCTGCCACTCGCCGATCGCGGCGCACGCGGCCCTGGATGGTGGCGTCATCACGCTCCGCGGATTCGTCGGCGCGCCCGATGGCACCGAGGTGTATCGCGACCGCATCACCGGCCCGGCCGCGAACGCCGACCGCCTCGGTCTCGAACTCGCGCGGCGAGTGCAGGCGGCCGGCGCGGGACCACTGCTCGAGCGTCTGCGCGACGAGGCGACGGCCACCAAGTGACAGCGCCGCTCGCCGGACTGGTCGTGGTCGTGACCCGGCCCGCCCGGCAGGCGGCCCGCATGCTCGAGCACCTGCGGCAACAGGGCGCCGCGACGATCGCGTTCCCGACGATCCTCGTGGAACCCGTGGCGCTGGACGCGGCCGCGCGTGCCGCGCTCGCACCCGGCCGGTTCGACTGGATCGTCTACACGAGTGCGAATTCGGTCGAGATGTCGGTCCCGCAGGTCGGCCGGCCCGGCGACGCGACCGCGGTGGCTGCTGGCGACGCGGCGCCTGCGCGTACCGAGGGAGCGTCACGAACCTCGCCGCCGCGAGTTGCGGCGATCGGACGCGCAACGGCGCGCGCGCTCGCCGACGCCGGAGTCCACGTCGACGTGATACCGGAGTCCGGCGCGGACTCGGAAGCCCTGCTCGCTCACCCGGCGCTCGCGCAGCCGCGCGGGCTCCGGTTCATGCTCGTGAAGGGTGTCGGTGGTCGCGACGCCCTGCGTGCAGGGCTCGAGGCGCGCGGCGCCATCGTCACGATGGCAGAAGTCTATCGCCGCACGCGGGCGACGCCGTCGCCGCTGGCGCTGGACGCGCTGCACGCCTCCCGTGAGCAGGGGCGCTTCGTCGTCGCCGTGACCAGCGTCGAGATCCTCGAGTCCCTGCTCGCGCTCGTCCCCGAGACCATCGCTCCGTGGCTGCGTGATGCTCCACTGCTGCTGCCGGGCGAGCGGGTCGCTGCCGAGGCACTGCGCCGCGGCTGGCGCGGCCCGCTGATCGTGGCCCGGAGCGCCGAAGATGAGACCATGGTCGAGACGCTTCGGGACTGGGTCGTGCACGGACTCGGTTCCGGGCGCCGGTGACGGATCGCGTGCGTGATACGATCCGCCTGGCACTCCGGGCGCCCGCGCAGAGCCGATGTCCGCCGAAATCGAATCGCTGTCCAGTGACATGAGTTCCCGCCGCACGGGCGGCGGCACGAGCCCGATGCTGGTGGCGGTGTCCGTGCTCGCCCTGCTGCTCGCCGGATGGGCACACTGGCGCTTCAATCACTTCGACGACCGCGTCGACAAGGTCCGCAGGCAGGTCGCCGAGCTGCGCGAATCCCGCAACCGCCTGGCCGCGCAGATCTCGGCGCTGACGACGCGCCTCGAGACCTCGCAGAATGCGATGCGCGCGGAGCTGGGCGCGCTCAAGGAGCTGCCCGCTCAGCTTGCAGTGCTCGGGCGCGGCGTCGAGGAACTCAAGGCCCGCACCGAGGCGCCGCAGCGTGCCTGGGCGCGCGCGGAGGCGCTGTACCTGCTCGACCTCGCGCAGCGCCAGCTCGACCTCGACCACGACATAGGCACCGCCATCGCGGCGATGGAGGCCGCGGACGCGCGCCTCGCGGCCTTCAACGACCCCGCCATGGGCGAGGTGCGACGGCTGCTGGCGCAGGACCTCGGGGCTCTGCGCGCAGTGACCGTGCCGGACCTGCCTGCCGTGCTCGAGCGCATCGCAGCCGTCGAAGGCGCCGCCGCGACCTTGCCCGTGCTGGGCGTCCCCGTGGCCCGCGAGGCGACCGGCGCAGGGGAGCCGGCCGGGACCAGCGCGTTCCGGCGCGCCCTGCGGCGCATCGCCGACGCGTTGAGCGGACTCGTGTCATTCCGGCGCGTGGACCCCGCCGCCATGCAGCTCGTCACGCAGGAGGAGCAGTCCCTGCGCCGCCAGCACCTCGAGCTGCTGCTGCTCGCCGCGCGCGTCGCAGCCATGCAGCCGGACAGCTCGGCGTACACGAGTTCGCTCGATGCCGCGAGCAAGTGGCTCGACCAGTATTTCGACGGATCGTCTCCGGCGGTCGTGGCCGCACGCAAGGAAGTCGCTGCGCTGCGCAACGTCAGCGTCGAGCCGCCGGTGCCGAAGATCGGGGCCGCCGCGCGCCAGCTGCAGCTCGTGATGCACGGCGGCACGAGCGCGCCATGAGGGGCGCGGTGATCGTGGCGCTGGCGCTCGTGGGCGGCGGGCTGGTTGCCCAGTTGCTGCTGACCGATCCCGGCTATGTCGCGGTACGTGCGGGCCGCTCGCTGGTCGAGACCACGCTGCCCGTGTTGCTGGCATTCCTGGCGGCGGCCTACCTCGTGGTGAGGGGCATCGCCGGGATCATCTCGGCCCGTCGCCGCCTCGCTGAACTCCACGCCGAGCGCCGCCGACGTCGCGCACGCGACGACACGCGCCGCGGCCTGCTCGACCTCGCGGCCGGCAACTGGCGCCGTGCCGAGGAACTGCTCACGCGTTCGGCGGCCGACGCGGACTCTCCCGCGTCGAACTACCTCATCGCGGCCCGCGCGGCCGACCTGCTCGACGCGATCGACCGTCGCGACCAGTGGCTCACCCAGGCGCAGGAGAGCGCGCCGGAGGAGCGTGCCGCGGCGCTCGTGACCCTGGCCGAGATGCACCTGCGCCGTGGGCAGGACGCCGCGGCCGTGCGCACCCTCGAGCAGCTCGAGGCGTCCGGCGACCTCAATTCGCGCGGGCTCGAGCTGCTTGCGCGCCTGTACCCGAAGCTCGGCCAGGGCGAGAAGCTCCTCGCGCTCGGTCCGCGCCTCATGGCCGCCAAGGAACTGCCGCCGGCGCAGGTGAGCGAGCTGCTCGCGCAGGTGCAGCTCGAGGAAATACGTGCGGCCGGCGCACACAACGACCAGGCACGGCTCGAGAAGGCCTGGTCGGACCTGTCGCGGGGCGTGCGCCGGCTGCCGCAGTCGATCGTCACCTACGCGCGGGCCGCGATGGGCTGCAACGATCACCCAACGGCGGAAAAGGTACTGAGGGAATTGATCGACGACACGTCGGACCCGGCAGCAGTGCGGCTCTACGGCGACCTCGTGCTGGCCGATCCGCTCGCGCCGCTCGATCGCGCCGAGGGCTGGCTGCGCAAGCGGCCCGAGGACCCCGAGCTGCTGGCGACGTGCGCGCGGCTCTGCCTGCGGGCGGAACTGGTCGGCAAGGCGCGCAGCTACCTCGAGGCAAGCCTGGCGCGGCGGCCGAGCTCGGAAAACAGCCTGATCCTCGCCGACCTGCTCGACCAGATCGGCGAGCGCGACCGCGCGGCCGACTGCCTGCGCAAGGCCGTCACCCTGTCCGTCGGCCGGCGTCCCAACGTGCCGCGCGTGCGCCTGCGGCGACGCTGAGCGATCGTCAGGAAGTCGCGGTCGACGCGGACATCTTCGCCATCGTGTCGGGCGCGTAATCGAACGAATCGAAGTGGAGTTGCTCGCGCGGCAGGCCGGCCGCCGGGAACTGCTCGCGTATGGTCTCGATCATGCTGGGCGGGCCGCTCGCGTAGACCTCGAATGCCGACAGGTCCGGGTGGTCGGCGAGCACCGCTTCGTGCACCGGGCCCGAACGCACGCTCGCCGCGATCGGCTGCGGCTCCGACAGCACCGGGCAATAGCGGAATCCCGGCCGGCTCCGCTCGAGGTCCCGCAGCCACGCGTGCTCGTACAGGCCGTCCAGGTCGCGCGAGCCCCAGTAGAGCGTCACCGGCCGCCGGTCGCCGATGGCGATCATCTGGCGCAGCATCGCGCGCAGTGGCGCGTACCCCGTGCCGCCGCCGACCATCAGCGTCGGACGTGGCGATTCCGCCCGGAGCCAGAACTGTCCCAGGGGACCCTCGATGCGCAGCAGCGCGCCCGGACGCAGCACGTCGAAGAGCTGCGCCGTGAAGCCGCTGGTCGAGGCGCGGCGCACGTGCAGCTCGACGAGCGGGCCGTCGGCCGGCGCGCTTGCGATCGAAAAACTGCGCCGCCGGCCTTCCGACAGCATGATGTCGAGGTACTGGCCGGCGCGATGATGCAGCGCCTCGACCGCGGGCAGCCGCAGGAACACGGCCATGACGTCGGGCGCCAGCAGCACCTTGCGCTCGATGCGACACGGCAGGCTCCGGACGTCCACCTCGGGCGCCGGACGCATCTCGCGGGCCTCGACCCGCAGGTCCGTGAGCGCACGTGCCTGGCACAGCAGCGCGTAGCCGCGACGCGCTTCGTCTTCGGTGATGCCCACCGGGCGCTCGCCGTGATACGCGATCGTGCCGGACACGATCCGTGCCAGGCACGACGAGCAGTGGCCGCCCTTGCAGCTGTGGGGCAGGTTGAGTCCCGCCCTCAGCGCCGCGGCGAGCACCGGTTCGTCGCGCTCGGCGGTGAAGTCCTGACCCGACGGGACCAGCGTGACCTGCGGCATGCGCGCAGGATGCCACGAAGGACGGCGCGAGCGTCAGCACTCGCGCCGATGCCGCCGTCGCTGCTCGCGTATCCTTGCGGGACATGGATCGCCGGTGCGTCATCGCGGGTTGCGGCTACGTCGGGAGGCGGCTGGCCGTGTCTGTGCAGCGGTCGTGGCAGGTCGTCGCGGTGACGCGAGCGCCGGCGACGGTCGCGGACCTGCGCGCGGCGGGTATCGAGACGATCGGCGTGGATTTCGATTCCGACCAGGCTGCCCCCGAATTGAGGAGCCTGGCCGACGGAGCCGCTGTGGCGTACCTGGCGCCGCCCCCGAACCACGGCACCACGGACCCGCGCCTCGAGCGGTTCCTGGGCCTGCTCGCCGACGCGCGCCCGGCGGTGCTGCTGTACATGAGCACGACCGGGGTCTACGGCGACGCGGCAGGAGCGGCGGTGGACGAGTCGAGTCCGGCGGCTCCGACCAATGACCGCTCACGTCGCCGCCTGGCCGCCGAACGTGTCGCGCAGTCCTGGTCCGGTGCCCGCGGCACCCGCTGCGTGATCCTGCGCGTGCCGGGAATCTATGGCCCGCATCGCTTGCCGCTCGAGCGGCTGCAGCGCGGTGAGCCCGTGCTGCGCGCCGAGGACTCCGGACCCGGCAATCGCATCCACGTCGACGACCTGGTCGCGTGCTGCATCGCCGCCATCGAGCGACCCGTCGACGGGGTGTTCAACGTCGGCGATGGTGATCACGCCAGCACGACCGCGTTCCTGCAGAAGGTCGCCACGCTGGCCGGGTTGCAGTCGCCGCGACTCGTCTCGCTGGCGGAAGCACGAGGCCAGATCAGCCCGGGGATGCTCGAGTACCTGGTCGAGTCACGCCGCGTCCTCACGACGCGCATGCGCGAGGAAC
This sequence comes from Steroidobacteraceae bacterium, assembly GCA_035429605.1. Classification (GTDB taxonomy): domain Bacteria; phylum Pseudomonadota; class Gammaproteobacteria; order Steroidobacterales; family Steroidobacteraceae; genus RPQJ01. The sequence goes on from DAOMFD010000002.1 coordinate 10,848, forward strand.
TGGGCGTGATCCCCCGTTACGGGATCCTGGAGTCGGGAATCGCGGCGAGCCTGGCCGAGATGCGCATCCGCTGATCGCGTTCGGATATCCTTACGCCATGCGGCTCGCATTCACGAAGATGCATGGACTCGGCAACGATTTCATCGTCTTCGACGCCCGGGCCCCGGGCGAGGTGCCCTCGCCCGCCGAGCTGCGCCGCCTCGCGGCGCGCCGCACCGGCATCGGCTTCGACCAGGCGCTGGTCCTCGAACCGCCGCGCCGCGACGGCACGGACGTGTACTACCGCATCTTCAATGCCGACGGCTCGGAGGTCGAGCAGTGCGGCAACGGCGCCCGCTGCATCGCGCGCCTCGTCGCCACGCGCGCGTCGCGGCAGGATCGCCCGCTGCGGCTCGACAGTCCCGGCGGCGTCGTCGAGGCGCGCCTGCGTCGCGACGGGCTGGTGTCGGTCGCGATGGGGGTGCCCGATTTCTCACCCGCGTCGCTGCCTTTCGTCGCCGATCGCGAGGAGCCGAGCTACCACATCGAGCTAGGCTCTGGCCCGATCGAGTTCGGCGCGGTGTCCATCGGCAATCCTCATGCCGTGATCCGCGTGCGTTCCGTCACGGATGCGCCGGTGGACACCGTCGGACCCGCGATGGAGAATCACCCGCGCTTTCCGCGGCGGGTGAACGTCGGATTCCTCGAGATCGTCGCACCCGACCACGTGCGCCTGCGCGTCTTCGAGCGCGGCGCGGGCGAGACACGGGCATGCGGCACCGGGGCGTGCGCCGCGGTGGCCGTCGCGCGGAAGCATGGGCCGCTCGCCGAGGAGGTCCGCGTGGACCTGCCCGGCGGACGGCTGGTCGTCCAGTGGGCCGGGCCGGGGGAACAGGTCTGGCTCACGGGACCGGCGGAGACGGCCTTCGAAGGCCAGGTGGATGTCGCAGACGCGCCCTAAGGGGAGACCTCAAGTGAACAAGCAGCCGATACGCCCGACCGGACCGGAAGCGATCGCCGAGGAGCAGGTCGGCGACTACCTCGTCGCGCACCCGGAGTTCTTCGAGCGGCATCCCGGCGTGCTCGCGCGCCTGCGGCTCCCGCACCAGCGCGGCAGCGCCGCCGTCTCGCTCGTCGAGCGGCAGGTGCTCGTGCTGCGCGAGAAGCACGGCGCGCTCGAGCAGAAGCTGCAGGAGCTGATCGAAAACGGGCGCGCGAACGACGCCATCGCCGACCGGATGCACCGGCTGACCCGCAGGCTGCTGCGTGCGCGCGACCTCGGGTCCACGCTCGCCGGTCTCGAGACGTCGCTGCGCGAGGACTTCGGGGCATCGCGCTGGCTCGTGCTGCTCACCGATTCCGCGCTGCCGGGCCTCGCGGGTCACCAGCATCCGCACGTGCGCGTCGTGCCCCGCGGCAGTCCCGAACTCAGGATCTTCGAGACCTTCTTCGAGTCGGCGCGCCCGCGCAGCGGGCAGATCCGCGACACGCAGCGCGACTACCTGTTCGGCACGGAGGGCGGGCCCGTGGGCTCGACCGTGCTGATCCCGCTCGGCGAGCGCGCATCGCTCGGGCTGCTGGCGATCGCGAGCCACGACACCGAGCGCTACCTGCCGACCATGAGCACGGACTTCCTGGTGCGCATCGGCGACATCGTCACCGAGGCGATCACCTCCCGCGCCGCATGAGCGAGGCGCTCGCAGGCGGTGTGACCCGCTTCCTGCAGGGCCTGCGCAACGAGCGGCGGCTGTCCCCGCACACCGAGTCGGCCTACGCGCGCGACCTCGAGTCGCTGATGGAGTATTGCGCTTCACAAGGGATCGCGTCCTGGGACCAGCTCGACCCGCAGCACGTGCGCAGTTTCGCCGCTCAGTGCCACCGTCGCGGGCTGTCGCCACGGAGCGTGCAGCGGCGGCTGTCCGCGGCACGCAGCCTGTTCCGCTACCTGATGCGGGAGGGCGAGTTGTCGCGCGACCCTGCGACGGACGTGCAGGCGCCCAAGGCCCGCAAGCGCCTGCCCGTGACGCTCGACGCCGACGCGATGGCGCGGCTGCTCGAGTTTCGCACGGACGATCGCCTCGGCGTGCGCGACAAGGCGATCATGGAGCTTTTCTATTCCTCGGGCCTGCGCCTGTCGGAGCTGCTGGGTCTCGACCTCACCGATCTCGACCTCCGCGACCGCACCGTGCGCGTGCTGGGCAAGGGGCGCAAGGCACGCATCGTCCCGGTCGGCAGGCACGCGGCGGAGGCGCTGTCGCGCTGGCTGCGCGAACGGACGACGCTCGCCGACGTGGGCGAGACTGCGGTGTTCGTCGGCACGAACGGCCGGAGACTCGGCCCGCGCATCGTGCAGCGACGCATCGCGCGCTGGGCGCGCCTGCAGGGGCTGCCGGAGCACGTGCATCCCCACATGTTCCGCCACTCGTTCGCGTCGCACCTGCTCGAGTCGTCGGGCGACCTGCGCGCGGTGCAGGAACTGCTCGGCCATGCGAATATCTCGACGACCCAGGTGTACACCCACCTCGACTTCCAGCACCTCGCGCGGGTCTACGACTCGGCGCACCCGCGCGCGAAGCGCAGAAGGGCTTAGCAAGACAGAATCCGGTGCCAGGCACCGACCCCGGGTATTTTCATGACAAGCTTCGATCCACACGGCACCACCATCCTCTGCGTCCGCCGCCACGGGCTCGTCGCCATGGGCGGCGACGGGCAGGTGACGCTCGGCAACACCGTGATGAAGGGCAACGCCCGCAAGGTGCGCCGCCTGCACGAGGGGCAGGTCGTCGCCGGGTTCGCGGGCGGTACCGCCGACGCGTTCACGCTCTTCGAGCGGTTCGAGGGCAAGTTGCAGCAGTACGGCAACCTCACGCGCGCGGCGATCGAACTCGCGAAGGACTGGCGCAGCGACCGCAGCCTCCGGCGTCTCGAGGCGCTGCTGTGCGTCGCCGACGCGTCGCACTCCTTCATCGTCTCGGGCAACGGCGACGTGATCGAGCCCGAGCACGACCTCATGGCGGTGGGGTCTGGCGGCGCGTTCGCGCAGGCCGCGGCGACAGCCCTGCTCAGGAATACCGACCTCGACGCGCGCGCGATCGTCGAGCAGGCGCTCGGCATCGCGGCCGACATCTGCATCTACACCAACCGCAACCTCACGATCGAGACGCTGGGAAAGCCGAGCGCCGGCTGAAGGCCGCGGGGCCGGAGGCGACGGTCGACACGGAGCGATCGCCGCCTGGCGACGACCTGCGTGGCTCAGGTCCCGCGCATCGCCCAGCCGAGCATCAGCAGGCCGCTCGCGGCGATCCAGCTGCCGGCGACCCTCACTGCGATCCGCGCCCAGTGCGCGCGCAGCCGCACGACGAATGCGCTCACGAGCGCAATCGTCACGAAGACCGCCGACGTCAGTCCGAGCATCGCGACGAAGGACTGCCCGGACCGGCCCAGGCCCGACCCGTTCGGGTAGCCGTGCGCGAGGCCGAGCACGACGGCCAGCGCGGTCAGCACACGGGGCGACAGTTTCGCATCGGCGACCACGAGGCCGCCCAGGACCAGGAAGTTCAGCGCCGCCCAGGCGGATCCGGGATTCACGACCGGCGCATCCATGCCGAGCAGGCAGCCCGCGAGCCATGCGGCCGGCAACGCGAACAACGCGCGCCTCGCGGCGTCCGCGCCATTCAGGCCAGCCAGCAACGCGACCGCCAGGACCGGCACGAGGTCGTCCGGGCTCATCGCGAAGTGCGCGAGCCCGTCATACACCGGGCCCATGCCGGTGGAATTCAGGTGAGCCTCGGCGGGTGCGCAGCCCAGCGCCGCGGTCAGCGCCGCGATGCAGCGAGCGAAGCGCGAACCCCGCCACGCACGAGTCACGCGATCGCCCTCCACAGGAAATACACGCCGCCCGCCATGACCACTGCGCCCGCGCCGCGCAGCAGCCTCCGTCCCCAGGGCCAACGGTGCGCCGTTCCGATCCCGATGCCCACGGCGTGCAGGCACCCGGTCGCCACCACGAATCCCAGGCTGTAGAGCATGGCGCTCTGCCCCGGCGGCAACTCCGTCCCGTGCGCGTATCCGTGGAAGATCGCGAAGATGCCGACCAGCAGCGCCGCGACGACGAGCGGCGGGCGTACCTCGAACGCTACGGCCGCGCCGAGCACGATCGCCGACGCCGCAATCCCGTACTCGATCCCGGGCAGCGGCACCCCGAGAAAGCCGAGCATCCCGCCCATCGCCATGACGAGGGGAAACGCCACGGGCAGCACCCAGATCGCGGGCGCCCCGAGCTGGGCACCCCACAGCCCGACCGCGACCATCGCCAGCACGTGATCGGTGCCGGACAGCGGGTGCATGAACCCGGTCAGCAAACCGTAGGCCTGGCCCTTGGTGACGTGTGCCAGCGCCGCCGGCGTCCAGCAGGCGATGGCCATGGCGGCTGCCCATTGCCCCGCGCGCGACGACCTTCGGCCGCTCATCGCATCGCCCCGAACATCACCGCCACGCGCTGGATGGTCCAGAACGCGCCCAGTGCGCCCACCGTGTACCCGGGCAACGCCTGCACCCACCGCGGCCAGCGCACCCGCAGGATCCGGAACGACCGCTCCAGCGCGAGCACCAGCCCGACGAACGTGAGCTGGCCGATTTCGACGCCGACGTTGAACGAGAACAGAGCGATCGGCACGTCCTGCTGCGGCAGGCCGGCGCTGGTGAGCGCGCTCGCGAAGCCGAACCCGTGCAGCAAGCCGAAGGCGAACGCCACCACCCAGGGGTGGCGGATGGTGAAGCTGGTCTCGCCGCGCCAGACGCGCACGATCTCGGGACCGAGGAACAGGATGCTGAGCGCGATCGCGGCATTCAGCGGCAGCGCGGGCGCCTGCGCGTAGCCGAGCGTCGCGATGGCGAGCGTGATGCTGTGGGCGACGGTGAACGCCGTGACCGTCTTCACGAGCATCCAGCGGTCCCGCACGATCAGCAGCAGGCCGAGCACGAACAGCAGGTGATCCGCGCCGAACAGGATGTGGCGCATGCCTTCCACGACGTAGGCTCCCATCACCTGCCAGCGGGTTTGCGACGCGGCGATCTCCACCCACGGGTGCGAGGGCCGCGCGATCGCGGTCGTGGTGGTGCCGTCGAGCCGCTCGACCCGCACGAGGACGTCGGTGATGGTCAGCTGCAATCCGGGAAAGTCGATGCGCCGGCCCGCCAGCCCGCCCTTGCCGGCGTCGATCCAGCGGCGCTCGACGACGGAGTCCGCGAGCTGGTCGATCTCCGGGGAACGGACGTTGCGCACGTCCTGCGGCAGCTGCAGCACGACGGGCAGCCGCATCCCCGCGAGCATCGGCGTGCGCCACAGCAGCGAGTACTGGCCAGGCGCGGTCTCCCTGACCTCGAGGTAGGCAGGCCGCGATTCGTGGGCCTGGGCCGGCGGCACACAGCCAAGCGCCGCGACCAGCATGGCCACGATGCGGACGGCGACATGGCGCAGGCTGGATTGCATTCGATGCCTCAGTCCGCCGTCGGTTGCGGGGCCGCGGCCGGGCGCTGCGGCACGGGGATGTCCGCGGCGACGGCGGCCGGCACCGGCAGCAGCACCGTGTACTTCTCGCGCATGTCCTTGTAGGCCTTGGCCCAGGCCTCGGCCTTGCGCTCCGCGAGCCACGCGGTCTTCACGTCCGGCTCGACTTCCTCGAAGTCCGGGACGCGGCCCGGGATGACCGTATCGACGTACACGAGATGCCAGCCGAATCCGGACTCGACCGGTCCCTGCCACGAACCCGCCGGCAGCTTCTCGACCGCCTGCGCGAACTGCGGCCCGAACTCCTTGCCGAGATAGTCGGGCGCGCGATCGCGGTAGTAGTCCTGGAACATGAACGGATCGGCGAGCGTGGACGCGAGCGGGGCGTCCTCCGGCTTTCCTGCCAGCTGTTCCAGCGCGCGCGCCGCGTCATCTCGCGCCCGCGTCCCGCGCCGGTCCGGCGAGAAGTACAGGTGACGGAAGCTGATGCGCGGCGGCATGGCGAACCGCTGCGAGTTCTTGGCGAACCACGCCTGCAGTTCGTCCGTCGTCGGTTCGCGCGACGTGGCGACGTCCTCGGCGAGGAACTGCATCTTCTGCGCCATGCGGCGCTTGACGATCTCGTCGTCCTGGTCGAGGCCCATGGCGATCGCCTCGCGGTACAGGATCTCCTGCTGCACCTTCTCCTCGACCAGCAGCGAGAGCTCCTGCGGGGTCGGTTCGCGCTGCCACTGCGAGCGGAACACCGCGATCATCTGCCCCAGGTCGTCGAGGGTGAACCGGATCTGCTTCGACGACGGCCCCGCGTCGGTCGTCGGCCCGTAGTACCGGTACAGCCCGAACAGCGCGGCCCCGAGCAGCAGGAAATGGACGAGCGGCTCGCGCAGGAAGCGTCGGATGCGGTTCATGGACGTGTCATCGGCGGCGTGGCCGCCGTGGGCGGCCGTCGTGGTCGTGTTCTTCGGGGTCGTCGGTGCGGTCCCGCCGGCAGGCAGCGCGACCGGCGACCGTCGAAGTCGGGTCGTGCGCCGAGCCCGCGCGGCGGAATCGCGGCTAATCTAGCACAGCCGCCGGACGCGACCGAACGCGCGGCGTCCAGTATCCTCGGCACATGTCCTCGATGACTCCCCGCGAAATCGTCCAGGAGCTCGACAAGCACATCGTCGGGCAGGGCGCCGCCAAGCGCGCGGTCGCCATCGCGCTCAGGAACCGCTGGCGGCGAATGCAGGTGCCCGAGCGCCTGCGCGCGGAGATCACCCCGAAGAACATCCTGATGATCGGGCCCACCGGCGTCGGCAAGACCGAGATCGCGCGGCGGCTCGCGCGGCTCGCGAACGCTCCCTTCGTGAAGGTCGAGGCGACCAAGTTCACCGAGGTCGGCTACGTCGGCCGCGAGGTCGACTCGATCGTCAAGGACCTCGTCGACGTCGCGGTGAAGATGACCCGTGAGTCCGAGACGGACAAGGTGCGGCATCGGGCCATGGACGCGGCCGAGGAGCGCGTGCTCGACGTGTTGCTGCCGAAGCCGCGCAATGTCGGATTCGGCAGCGAGGCCTCCGCTGACCGCGACGGCGACACTCGCCAGCGCTTCCGCAAGATGCTGCGCGAGGGACAACTCGACGACCGCGAGATCGAGATCGAGTTGCGCGCCGTGCCGATGGGCGTCGAGATCATGGCGCCGCCCGGGATGGAGGAACTTTCGCAGCAGCTTCAGGGAATGTTCTCGAGCCTCGGCGGCGACCGCACGCGGCCGCGCAAGGTGAAGGTCCGCGAGGCGTTCAAACTGCTGACCGAGGAGGAAGCCGCGAAGCTCGTGAACGAGGAGGAGCTCAAGGTCCAGGCGCTGCGCAACGCCGAGCAGAACGGCATCGTGTTCATCGACGAGATCGACAAGATCGCGCGCCGGCAGGAGACCGTGGGTGCCGACGTGTCACGCGAAGGCGTGCAGCGCGACCTGCTGCCGCTGGTCGAGGGCTGCACGGTCAACACCAAGTACGGCATGGTGCGCACCGACCACGTGCTGTTCATCGCATCGGGCGCGTTCCACATGTCGAAGCCGTCCGACCTCATCCCCGAGCTGCAGGGCCGACTGCCGATCCGGGTCGAGCTCGAGGCGCTCGGCGTGGACGACTTCGTCCGCATCCTCACCGAGCCCGATGCCTCGCTGTGCCGACAGTACTCGGCATTGCTCGAGACCGAGGGTGTGCGGGTCGAGTTCGCCGCCGACGGCGTGCGCCGCCTCGCGGAAGTGGCGTTCGACGTGAACCAGCGCACCGAGAACATCGGCGCGCGCCGACTGCACACGGTGATGGAGCGCCTGCTCGAAGGCCTGTCGTTCGAGGCGTCGGACCGTTCGGGAGCGTCGGTCGTGATCGACGCGTCCTACGTGGACCGCAACCTCGGTGAACTCGCGCGCGACCAGGACCTCGCGCGCTACATACTGTAGGCCCGCATGGCGGATCCACGCCCGACCGACATCAAGCTGCGCACGCGCTCGCGTGTGCTGGAAATCACCTTCGATGACGGCGAGCGCCACGAACTGCCGTTCGAGTACCTGCGCGTGTACTCGCCGTCGGCCGAAGTGCGCGGCCACGGGCCCGGCCAGGAGACGCTGCAGGTGGGCAAGCACGAGGTTGGAGTCAAGGCCGTCGAGACGGTCGGCAACTACGCGTTGCGCATCGTCTTCGACGACGGCCACGACACGGGGCTGTACACCTGGGGTTACCTGCAGGAGCTCGGCCGCACGCGTGCCGAGAAGTGGCAGCGCTACCTCGACCGGCTGGCGAAGCTCGGGCTGCCCTACCCGACGCCGGTGCCGACAAGATTGCCTCGCACGCAGTGAATTCATCAGGGAGCGCGGACATGGCTCGTCCAGTCAGCCCGATGATTCCCGGCATCAAGGCCCTGGTCCTGTGGCTCGGCTTGACCGCCGCTGCGGTCGTGGTCGCCGACGACTTGCGGCAGGCTCACCTGTTCCTTCGCAGCAATCACATCTACATCCGGATCCCGGACGGCCCCGAATATCGGGTGGAGGTCGACTCTCCGGTTTACGAGGAATACGCCCGGGAGCACGGTGCCGATTGCGAGACTCCGCCCGAGGTACGCGAGAAGGTCGAAATTCGCCAGTTCTACAAGCCTTCGAAGGGCGGCGTGCCCGGACGCGTGCGCGTCGAACTGCTGGTGGGCCCGGCCGGACGGGTCGTCGCGATCCAGGCCCTCGAGTCGGGTGCCGGGGGACTTTCGCTGTACTCCGTCCTCTACGCGACCCGACGATGGATATTTGAGCCAGGCCGCGACCGAAGTGGCCAGGCCGCATTCTGCCGGTACCCCGTGTCGGTCGAGTTTGTCTTGCCCGACACTCAGGGCTGACGGGACCAGGCGGCTCGAGACGCGGGGTCGCCCGATCCGCGTAGAATGCCCGTTCCCATGAGCGAACCGTCCGACAAGCAAGCCGCCTCCGGCTCCGTGGACTTCGGCTACAAGCAGGTGCCGAAGGACGAGAAGGCGAAGCACGTCCGCGCCGTCTTCGACTCGGTCGCAGACAAGTACGACCTGATGAACGACCTCATGTCCGCCGGCGTGCACCGCCTGTGGAAGCGGTTCGCGCTGTCGCAGACGGGCTTGCGCCCGGGCCAGGCGGCGCTCGATGTCGCCGGAGGCACGGGCGATCTCGCCGCGGGCATGGCGCGGCAAGTCGGCGACAGCGGCCTCGTCGTGCTCTCGGACATCAACGCGGCGATGCTGGAGGTCGGCCGCGGCCGCCTGATGGATCGCGGCCTGATGCGCAACGTGCGCTTCTCGCTCGCCAACGCCGAGTGCCTGCCCTTCGAGGACGAGAGCTTCGACTGCGTGACGATCGGCTTCGGGCTGCGCAACGTCACCGACAAGCCCGCTGCGCTGGCCTCGATGCGCCGCGTGCTGAAGCCCGGCGGCCGGCTGCTGGTGCTCGAGTTCTCGAAGCCCGTCGTGCCGGGACTCAAGCCGATCTACGACACCTACTCGTTCCGCGTGCTGCCCTGGCTCGGGCGGCGCGTCGCCGGGGATGCCGACAGCTACCAGTACCTCGCCGAGTCGATCCGCCGCTTCCCCGACCAGGAGACGCTGCGCACGATGATGGGCGACGCCGGCCTCGAGGACTGCAGCTACCACAACCTGAGCGGCGGCATCGTCGCGCTGCACAAGGGATTCCGTTACTGACATGCTGCTCGAGCCCCTCGGCGACCTCCTGAACCGCAACATCGCGGACTCGCGCCGGGCGCAGGCGCTCTGCCGGCAGCTCGACGGCCGCACGGTGTCGCTCGTCGTCGAGGGCACGCCGCTCGCATTTTTCTTCAGGTCGGAGGGCGGGCGCGTTGCCCTGACCGCGAGCCACGACGGGGCCACGGATGCGACCCTGTCCGGCACACCGATCGGGCTCCTCGCGCTGGCCGGCCCGCGCGCCGAGGGCGCGCTGCGCGGCGGCGGCGTGCGCATCGAGGGGGACGCCGAGGTTGCGCAGAAGTTCCGCGACCTCCTCGCGGAATCGCAGCCGGACTTCGAGGAGGAACTGGCGCGCGTGATCGGCGACGTGGCGGCCCGCAACATCGCGAACCTCGCCCGCGGATTCCTCGACTTCGGCCGCAAGGCCGGTCGATCACTCGCCGGCAACGTGTCCGAGTACCTGCAGGAGGAAGGGCGCGACGTGCCGACCCGCACCGAGATGGAGGAGTTCCTCTCCGACGTGGATCACCTGCGGGACGACGTCGAGCGGCTCGATGCGCGACTCGCGCGCCTCGAATCGGGTGCCGGCAAACCCGCGTCGCCGCAAGGCGCGACGCGGAGCAAGGCGCAGTGACGGGCAGTCACGCAGCGCCCCGCACCTGACACCGCAACCCAGCCACGGGCGACCAGCATTCCCCCCATGCGCTTCCGCGTCATCGGCCGACTCCTGCAGATCCAGCGCGTGCTCGTGCGCCACGGGCTCGACGAGATCATCCTCGCGACCCACCTGTTCCGGCCGCTGCGCTTCTTCTTCTACCTGTCGCCGGCGACGTGGTTCGAGCGCCGGCGTGGCGGCACGCGCGGCGAGCGCATCCGGCTCGCGCTCGAGGAACTCGGGCCGATCTTCGTGAAGTTCGGCCAGGCGCTCTCGACGCGCCGCGACCTGCTGCCGGCGGACGTCGCCGACGAGCTCGAGAAACTGCAGGACCGCGTGCCGCCGTTCCCGGGCGCCGAGGCGCGGGCCATCGTCGAGCGCGCCTACGGTCGCTCGGTGACCGAGGTCTTCGAGCAGTTCGACGAGAGCCCGCTTGCGGCGGCATCGGTGGCGCAGGTCCACACCGCGCGCCTGCGCACCGGCGAGGAGGTCGTCGTCAAGGTCATCCGCCCGGGCGTGCGGGAGAAGATCGAGCGCGACCTCGAGGTCATGTACGTGCTCGCCGGGCTCGCCCGCGACTACGCGAGCGAAGGCCACCGGCTGCGGCCGGTCGAGGTCGTGCGCGAGTACGAGAAGACGATCCTCGACGAGCTGGACCTCATGCGCGAGGCGGCGAATGCCGCGCAGCTGAAGCGCAACTTCGCGGGCAACGAGCTGCTGCACGTGCCGGCGGTGTACTGGGACTACTGCCGCCCCGACGCGATGGTGATGGAGCGCATCCACGGCGTCATCATCAGCGACATGCCCGAGCTGCGCCGGCGCGGCACCAACATCCAGCGGCTCGCGGAAAGCGGCGTGACGATCTTCTTCACGCAGGTGCTGCACCACAATTTCTTCCACGCCGACATGCACCCCGGCAACATCTTCGTCCTGCTCGAGGACCCCGAGCAGCCGAAGTACTGCGCCGTCGACTTCGGCATCATGGGCACGCTCACCGCGCGTGACCAGCACTACCTCGCCGAGAACTTCCTCGCATTCTTCGAGCGCGACTGGCGCCGCGTCGCCCAGCTGCACGTCGACTCGGGCTGGGTGCCGGCCGAGACGCGCGTCGACGAGCTCGAGACCGCGGTGCGCACCGTGTGCGAGCCGATCTTCCAGAAGCCGCTGTCCGAGATCTCGTTCGGCCAGGTGCTGCTCAGGCTGTTCGAGGTGGCGCGCAGGTTCCAGATGCAGGTGCAGCCGCAGCTCATCCTGCTGCAGAAGACGCTGCTGCAGATCGAGGGGCTCGGCCGCCAGCTCTACCCGGAGCTCGACCTCTGGAAGACGGCACAGCCCATCCTCAGGGACTGGGCCGCCGACCGGCTGAGTGGCCGCGCGCTCGCACAGGACCTGCGCCGGCAGCTGCCGGACCTGAGCGAGGCGTTGCGCATGCTGCCGCAAGTGCTGCAACAGGTGCTGCAACACGCCTCCGATGGCACCTTCCGACTGAAGGTTGAGCAGGCTGGCCTCGAGCAGATTCGCGAGGAGATCCGCCGCGGCGCACGACAACGTGATGCGACCGTCGTCGCAGCGGCGGCAATGCTCGCCGGGCTCGTGTGGCTCGCCATCGGGATGTCGGCCTGGCCCGGGATTGCGCTGTGTGCCGGGGGACTCGTGGGGGCGCTGGTCGCGCGCCGCTGGTAGCGGCCGAAGGTCCGGCGAACAATGGCGCCTCAGGGTCCGCCCACCGGCAGCTTCACCTCGATCCACGTCGCGAGCGCCCGCGCGCAGAGTTCCCCGTCCTCGTCGAAGATCGCCGTGCCGGCATGGTGCTTGCGGCCTTCGCTGCCGATCTTCCAGCCGATGACGGTGCAGGATTCGCCGGTGTGCACGCGGCGATCGATGTGCGCCTGCATCTCGCCGAGCACCATCGGGCGGCGGCCCGCCGACACGGCGAAGTACCCCGGGCAATCGAGCGCGGCCCAGTGAAACACGGCCGCGACCCTGCCGTCACCGCGATCGAGGTCGTCGGCCGGCAGCCAGGGCGCTGCGACGATTCCCGTATCGAGCATGCCCGGGAAGATCCGCAGCCCGTCGCCGCGCCGCCGGTGCGGGCCGCACACGAAGCAGTCCGGGAATGCGTGCTGGTGGAACCCCGGGTAGTGCTGCGAGGCCCAGACCGCCTGGACGTACGCGGGTGGCGACGGCACGTCGAGCACCAGCCTGCCTGGCGTGCCCACTGCGACGGGACCCGCCTGCGACGCGAGCGTCCAGCTGCCGTCGTCCTTGCGCTCCAGCGCCATCGCCTCCTCGAGGGGCGGCGGCGCGAGCAGCCTCACCTTGAGATCGGCATTCGCGGCGACGGCCAATGCGCCGCAAGCATATCCGCCGTTCGCCGAACCGGGTGGCCCGTTGAAGCGACGTCCGATCGAGAGCGTGCTCATGGCTCGCCCGTCCCGCCATCGGCTCTCGCCGCACAGTTCCAGCATTCGGTAAATTGTCCTTCGCAGCGCTCGCCGCAGCGAGCACACGTCCAACCCTCCGAATCCTGGGCCGGCCGCAGCGCCTCGTCGATCAGTCCCCTGGCACGCAGCGCGTGACCGGGCTCGCGGACCCACAGTTCGGGCCAGCACTCGACGAAAGGGATCTCGCCGATCACGCCCGAGAGCCGGTCATTGCGAACGACGCACGGAATGCCGGCTGACTCGAGGACGTTGCGCAGGTGCGCGATCTCGATCGTGGACTCGGCGGTGTGGACCTTGCGCATGGCAGAGCCCCGGGCCTCAGGCCTTCCGCGGCCGGTCGACCGCGAGGATGAAGCGCGTGTAGATCTCCGGCAGGCGCTCGAGCACCTGCGCCTTGCCCAGCATGTCACTCCCGGCGACGGCGGCCCGCAGCACGGGCAGCGTGAGCGCCTCCAGCGCTTCCGTGGCGATGGGCCAGTAGCTCAGGTGCCAGGGCTCGACACCGGCGCCGCTGCCGACCGAGGCGTACGGCCGGTAGAACCCGAAGCGCGTCATGTTCGAGTCCAGCCACGCCGAGAGTCGTCCGAACACGCCGTCGCCGGCGTATTCCGCGGGCACGAGCTGGACCTGGTAGCCGGCCGGCATGGCGGCTGCGTCGATCACGTCGACGTCGGTGCCCCAGTGGTGGCGACTGCCGCCCGGGATGGCCGACCAGCACAGGATTGCGTCCACCTTGCGCGCGTCGTCGAGCGTCGACGGGTCGATCGGCTTCCCGGCACGATCCTGCAGCGGCCGCTCGCCGCGCCACTTGCGATTCCACAGGTGAACCTGTCGCTCGAAGTCGCGGAAGCTGGAGGCCGCCGCGAGGTCCAGGCCCTCCGCGGCCGCGGCGTCGCGCATCGCCAGGAACGACGTGACGGCTTCGACGTGCAGCACGCAGCGCGGATGCTCGATGTCCACGACGTGCGTGCGTGCGCGGCCGGTCAGTTCGAGTTCGTTCATGCGCGGGGGTCCCGGCGGGCAAGCATACCGGAGTCGCGAACCGCCCCCGCCGGGCGCGGGATGCCGCACTGTCGGAAAATTTTCCATATGATCAATTGGTTGCCCGTCGCTATCTCGGCTCGCCCTGCCGACCCGGCGGGTCTATGATGAACTCGGAGCCGGGTGCGGGCTCCAACAAGAATAAGGCGGTTGCAGGTCGGGCTCGAGCGAGCCGGAAATCCGGTCCAGGCATGCGCGGGAATCGTCTCGGACATCGATATGTGCTGACAGTCGTCGCGGTGGGCGTGCTGCTCACCGCCGCGGTGTCCGCCATGGTCCTGGAAACCGCCTCTGCCGACGCCCAGCGCGTGCGCAACGTACTCGCGCAGGCGCAAGAGGTCGCCGCGGCAGATCCGACCGCCGCGCTCGCGATCGTCACCGACGATGCGATGCACTCCATCCAGAGGATCGTCTGGCGCCGCCTCCCGCCGGTGATCGCATCGGGCCTGCTGCTGACCCTGCTCGCCGGCTTCGTCACGTGGCGCATGGTGCTGCGCATCGATCGCGGCGTGGAGGCCCTCATGCACAGCGCCGAGCAGATCGGCAGCGGGCACCAGGCGGAACCCGTCACTGCGACGGGTGTGCGCGAGATCTCCGCGATCGAGGAATCGCTCGAGCGCATGCGCCAGGCGCTCGCCCAGACGACCATTTCGCGCGACTACCTCGGCATCGTCCTGAACAGCATGAGCGATGCGGTGCTCGTCACGTCGACGGACGGCCGCGTGCGAACCGCGAATCGCGCGGCGACGCAGCTGCTGGGCCTCGGACTGGACCGGCTGGTCGGCGTCGATCTCGTATCGCTCGTCGCGGAGGATCACCGCGCGACCTTCGACCCTGCCAAGGTGCTCGCGGCGCCGGGCGAAACGGTGCTCAGCACGGCGCGCGGCCAGACGATCCCCGTGTCGGTCTCGGCGTCCGCCATTTCGAGCGACGACCCCCGCTTCAAGGGCAGCATCTTCGTCCTGCGCGACATCACCGAGCGCAAGCGCGCGGAGCGGCGCATCCGCTACCTGGCGCGCTTCGACACGTTGACCAAGATGCCGAACCGCATGCAGTTCCAGCACCTGCTGCACCAGGCGATCACGCGCGCGACGCGCCAGGGCCGGTCGCTCGCGCTGCTGTACGTCGACGTCGACAACTTCAAGGACGTGAACGACACGTTCGGCCACGACGCGGGCGATCGCGTGCTCGAGACCCTGGCCGAGCGCCTGAGCCGGATCCTGCCCAAGGAGTCGGTGGTGGGTCGGCTGGCCGGCGACGAGTTCGCGGTGTTCGCCGAGACGCCGGACGGCGAGCAGGACCGGCACGAGCAGGCGGCTTCCCTTGCCCGCATGCTGCTCGCCGAGATCGCGCGGGCGCAGCACGTCGGCGAGCACGAGATCGAGGTCACCGCCAGCATCGGCATCGCCGCCTGCCCCGATGATGGCGACAACGTCATCGACCTGATCCGCAACGCCGACGCGGCGATGTACCACGCCAAGCGCGCCGGCCGGAACTGCCACGTGTTCTACGCGCCCGAGATGAATGCTGCGGCGGTCGAGCGGCTGCTGCTCAAGGGCAAGCTGCGACGCGCGCTCGGGCGCAACGAGTTCGTGCTCCGCTACCAGCCGAAGGTGGACCTCGCGAGCGGCCACGTGGTGGGCGCCGAGGCCCTGCTGCGGTGGCGGCTGCCGGGCCACGGCGAGATCGCGCCGGCGCAGTTCATCCCGCTCGCGGAGGAGTCGCTGCTGATCCGCGACATCGGTGCCTGGGTGCTGAACCAGGTGTGCAGCGACTACGCGGTCTGGCAGAAGCGCGTCTCGGACCCGGGGATCGTCGCGCTCAACCTCTCGCTGAAGGAATTGAGCCACGCGAGCTTCATCCCCCGCTGCCGCTCGGTGTTCCAGCAGCACGGCGTGTCGCCCGGACGCGTCGAGCTCGAGATCACCGAGACCACCCTGATGATGGACGCCGAGCGCACGCTGCCGCTGCTCGACGAGTTGCGCGCGATGGGCGTGCACCTCGCCATCGACGATTTCGGCACCGGCTATTCCAGCCTGAGCGCGCTGCAGCAGTTCCCGATCGGCACGCTCAAGATCGACCAGTCCTTCGTGCGCAACGCCGCCACCGACCCGGACGACGCGACCATCGTGCGCACCATCATCGAGATGGGCCGCAGCCTCGGCCTGCAGGTGCTCGCCGAAGGCATCGAGACCGAGGAGCAGCGCGCATTCCTGTTGCACAGCGGTTGCGAGTACGGCCAGGGCCGGCTGTTCGGCGAGCCGATGAGCGCCGACGAATTCCTCGAGACCATGGTGCGGCAGGCGACCGGCGTGCACCCGGTGCTGCGGCTCCCGGCCTGACGGGGAGGACCGGTCAGGTTGCCGCGGTCCGCGTGCATCTGACGATGCTCGCGGCACTCGTGCGTATCAGGGCGTGCCCTGGGCTGCGGCGGCAACTCGCGTCGCGGCGTCGCGCACGGCCTGTCCCGCGGCCTGCTCGAACGCGGCCACCACCGCCGTACGGTCGTTGCTGGCGGCTGGGACCGACGCCGCGGACCGGAAGCTCGCCATGCGCAAGCCCTTGCGTGCATCGACGAGGTTCGCCTCGAACTCGACGACGACGGTGGGCGGAGCGTCCACCGGTGCGTACGCCGCCTCGAAGCGCCGCAGCTCCACGTCGAGCAGCAGGTCCGGCGGAACACGACTCGGCGCCGCGACTGCGGTCGCGAAGTGCCCGTCCCCGGCCAGCGTGACGACCAGCAACTGCTGCAGCATCTGCGGCGCGGGATCGGCCCAGCGCGCGCCGGCCAGGTAGTCGAAGCCGTTGCCCGGCGTCGTCACCGCGATCCGGTCCGTGTCGAGCGACGACGGCGCGCGCGGCCGGGCGACTGCGATCGCGAGCTGCAGCACCGGCCCGCCCGGCACGGCGGCCGGAGCCTCGAGCCGGTATTGCTCGGGGGGCGCCTCGTTCGAACGCAGCGCGGTGCCGACGCAGGCCGTGCACAGGCTCGCCAGCAGCAGCACCGGCCCCAAGGACCTCATCGCGGGATCTCCATGCCGGATTCCTTGCGCTGGATGATCAGGCTCGAAGGATTGTCGCGCAGGCTGCGGGCGAGCTCGCGCATTTCCTCGCTGGTCTCGCGCAGGTCGCCGATCAGCTGCTGCAGGTCCGCGACCCCGCTGCCGGCGAATTGCGTGAGCGTGGCTTCGTTGCCGTTGACGATCCGGTCGAGGCTGTCGGCCGTCCGGCCGAGCTTGTCCACGGCGTTGTTCATGCCGGTGAGCGTGGCTTCCAGTTTCGGGCCGGCGGTGCCGGCGGCCTCGCGCAGGCTGGCCGTGAGCGCCGTCACCTCGGTTGCAGCATTGCGCAGCTCGCCCGCAAGCGCCGCCGCCTCGTGCGTGACGGCGGGCAGGTCGCGCGATGCAACCTTCACGTTCTGCAGCGATTGCGCGATGGCATCGAGATTCCGGTCGGCAAGCAGCAACTCGAGGCGCTCGGTGACGCCGGCCACGTGCCCGAGCAGGTCCGGCAGCTTGGCGAGGAACGCCTCGATGTCGCCCGGCCGCGAGGGAATCACGGGGAACTCGGTGCCTTTCGCCAATGGTCGAGACGGATCCGCCGCCGGGTTCTTCTGCAGGTCGATGTACAGCAGCCCCGTGAGTCCCAGCAGGCCGAGGCGCGCCTGGGTTGCGCCGGACACGGGCGCCTGGGCGTCCACCTCGACGACCGCCTTCACCCGGCCGGGATTCTCACGATCCAGGGACAGGCGCGTGACCCGGCCCACGTCGACGCCGAGGTAGCGCACGGGACTGCCGCGCGACAGGCCGCTCACGGAACCGTCGAAATAGATCTCGTAGCGGACGTACTGTCGCTGGTCGCCGTGCCCCGAGTACCACAGCACGAACACGACGGTCGCGGCCACCGCCAGCAGCGCGAACGCGGCGACGGCCGCGTATTTCGCGTCACGTTCCACCGTCCGCCCCCTGCTGCGGAACCGCCGCACGGCCGCGGGCGCCGTGGAAGTACTGGCGGATCCACGGATGGTCGTTCGCGACGATGCCTTCGAGCGTGTCCACGATGACCTTGCCGTCCACGAGCACGGCGACACGGTCGCACGTCCTCGCGAGGGTGTCCAGATCGTGCGTCACCATGACGACGGTGAGCCCCAGCGCCTTGCGCAGGTACAGCACCAGCGCGTCGAATGCGGCCGCCGCGATGGGATCGAGCCCGGCCGTCGGCTCGTCGAGGAACAACAGCTTCGGGTCCAGCGCGAGCGCGCGTGCGACTGCGACGCGCTTCACCATGCCGCCCGAGAGCTGGGCCGGGTATTTCACCGCGGCGTCGAGCGGCAGGCCCACCATTCGCAGGCGCAGCTCGACCAGGCTCGCGACCGTGTCCGGCGCCAGCGTCATCGCCTCGTGCATCGGCAGGGCAACGTTCTCCGCGACGGTGAGCGAGCTGAACAGTGCGCCCTGCTGGAACGTGACGCCGTAGTGTCGCTTGATCTCCCGAAGCTCGGCGTCGCCCATCGAGGTGATTTCGCGTCCCTCGATCTCGACGGTGCCGGAGTCCGGATGCCGCAGGCCGAGCAGCGTCTTGAGCAGGACCGACTTGCCGCTGCCTGAGCCGCCCACGATGCCGAAGACCTCGCCGTGGTGGACGTCGAAGCTCACGCCATCGTGCACGACCTGGGCACCGAAGCGGTTGACGATGTCGCGAGCGGATACGACGGTCTGCACGGCGGATCCTAGAAGTCGATCTCGAGGAACAGCACCGCGAACAGCGCGTCCACCAGGATCACGAGGAAAATCGACTGCACGACCGCCACCGTCGTGAGCCGGCCGAGTTCGCGCGACGACTCGCGCACCTGCAGGCCGCGCAGCGTGCCCGTCAGCGCGATGACGAGCCCGAATACCGGTGCCTTGATCAGTCCCGCCCAGAACGTCGTGTCGGCGATCGCGTCGTCCAGGCGCGCCACGAACTGCGGCCACGACAGGTCGAACAGGTACCGCGTGAGCATCGCGCCGCCGACGAGGCCCATCGCGTCCGCGACGATCGTGAGCAGCGGCATGGCGATCACGAGGCCGAGCACGCGCGGCAGGACCAGTAGCTCGAGCGGGTTGAGGCCCATGGACTCGAGCGCGTCCACCTCGTCGTTCAGCTTCATCACGCCGAGTTCCGCCGCGTAGGCGCTGCCGGAACGTCCCGCCACCATGATCGCTGTGAGCAGCACGCCGAGCTCGCGCAGCACCCCGACAGCGACCACGTCCACGGTGTAGATCTCGGCGCCGAACGGACGCAGCTGCTGGGCGCTGATGTAGGCGGCGATGACGCTGATCAGGAAGGCGATCATCGCGACGACTGGAATCGCGCGGACGCCCGTCTCGTACGTGTGCCGCACGACGGAAGCCACCCGCAGCCCCTTCAGGCGGGTCCAGCGCGACCCGGCCGTGACGATCACTTCGCCGCCGAAGGTGAGCGCCGCGTACCAGCCTGTCGCGCGGACTTCGAGGTCACGGCCGCGCCCCGCGAGCCATGGCAGCAGCCCCGTCTCGGGCGCCGCCGGCGGCGCACCTGCATCGGAGGCCGCGAGTCCGTCGAGATACGCGAAGTGGACCGGCGGAGTACCCTCGAGCGTCACCTCCGCACCCCGCGCACGCAGGCCCGAGATGGCTTCGTGCAGCAGCCAGGCCGGGCCGATGTCGAATGCCCCGGCCCGCGTGAAGTCGATCGTGAGGCGCGCCGGCGCGGCCTCGCGGATCGCATCGAGCCGCGACGCGAGCTCCGGCACGTCTGCGATCCCGCAGTCGCCCGTGATGCTCAGCCGGTCGCGCGCCTCACCGAGTAATGCCTGGATGGTCATGCATCACGTCTGGTCGCAGTGCATGAATGCTAGCATCGGCCGGTAGGTGCGGTGAGGACCATGACCGGCGCAGTGCTCTCCCAGATCCTGATCCTGCTGGCGGGCTCGGTCATCGCCCTGAGCCTGGTCCGGCGCTTTTCGCTGCCGCCGATCCTGGGGTACCTGCTGGTCGGCCTGTTGCTCGGCCCGAGCGCGCTGCACCTCGCGGTCGACTCCGCCTCCGTCGCGTTGCTCGCGGAATTCGGCGTGGTGTTCCTCGTGTTCACGCTGGGCCTCGAGTTCTCGTTCGCGCGCATGGTCGCGATGAAATCCGAGGTGCTCGGCGTCGGCGGCCTGCAGATGCTGATCACGACCGCCGTGGTCGGGAGCGTCGCATGGGCGTTCGGCCTCGCACCCGCCGTGGCGCTCGTGGTCGGCGGCGCGCTCGCGATGTCGTCGACGGCGATCATCCTGCGGCAGCTCGGCGACCAGATCGAGCTGAATCGCACTCATTCGCGGCTCGCCCTCGGCATCCTGCTGTTCCAGGACCTGGCCTTCGCGCCGCTGCTCGCGCTCGCGACTTCGCTCGGCGGATCGGGCGAGATGCCCGGCGGCGCGTGGCTGCTCGGCATGGCCGCGCGCGCCGTCGCCGCCCTGGTCGCAGTGCTGGCGCTGGGACGCTGGGTGCTGCGTCCGCTGTTCCACGAGATCGCGCGCCACCGCAGCACCGAGAGCTTCACGCTGACCGTGCTGTTCGTTGCGCTCGGCGGCGCCTGGTCGACGCACGCGCTCGGGCTGTCCATGGCGCTCGGCGCGTTCCTGGCCGGCATGCTGCTCTCCGAGACGGAGTTCCGTCACCAGACCGAGGCCGTCATCAAGCCCTTCCAGGCCATCCTGCTCGGCCTGTTCCTCGTCTCGGTCGGCATGCTGCTCGACCTCCAACTGCTGCTCACCCGGCTGCCGTTGATCCTGCTGGTGACCGTGGCGCTGCTCGTGGTGAAGGCGGCGATCGTTGCACTCGTCGTGCGCGGGTTCGTGCCGAACACCCGCAAGGCGCTGCGCACCGGCATCGTCGTCAGCATGGGCGGCGAGTTCGGCTTCGCGCTGCTCACCCTGCTGCTGAAGAGCCACATGGCCGACCCCGTCATCGTGCAGCCGCTGCTGACCGCGGTCGCGTTGAGCCTGCTCATCGGCCCGCTGCTGGTGCGCTACAACGGCCGCATCGCGGACCGCATCCTGCGCCGGCCGACGGTCGAGGCTTCCGAGGTCGCGCGGGAGACGGTCGCTACGCGCCAGCTCGCGACCCGCGAGCACGTCATCATCTGCGGCTTCGGCCGCGTCGGGCAGAACCTCGCCCGGGTGCTGGAGGCGCGCGGCCTCGAGTACATCGCGCTCGACCTCGATCCGTTCCGGGTGCGCAGCGCGCGCCAGGCCGGCGACCCCGTGGTCTACGGCGACGCATCGGAAGCCGAGGTGCTGCGAGCGCTCGGCGTCGAGCACGCCAGCGTGCTCGTCGTGTCGTTCGAGGATCCGCAGAGGGCGCTCGGCATCGTGCGCACCGCACGTCAACTGCGCGCGGACCTGCCGGTGCTGGTGCGCACGGGTGACGACGCGAAGCTCGAGGAGCTGCAGACCGCAGGCGCGACGGAAGTCATCCCCGGGACGCTGGAGACCAGCCTCGCGCTGGTCGCACACGTGCTGCTGATCCTGAAAGTGCCCGCGCAGGAGGTCATGCAGACGACCGAGAACATCCGCCACGACCGCTACTCGATCCTGCGCAGCGTGTTCCGCAAGCGGCGCGCGCGCAGCCTCGGCGGAGACCACGCCCTGCGACAGCAACTGCGCACCGTCGTGCTGCCGCCCGGCGCGCAGGCGGTGGGGCACACGATTCGCGATGCGGGTCTCGACGAAGGCTCGGTGCGCGTCCGGGCGGTGCGGCGCGACGGTATCGTCGGCCGCGACCCGGATGGCGACACACGGCTGCGCGAAGGCGACGTGCTGGTCCTGTGGGGACCCCCGGAGGAACTGGATGTGGCGGAAAACCGGCTCCTGATGGGCTGACCTGGCGGCGGGGGCCGCCACCCCAGGTTACCGCCCCATAACCCGTTTTCTTTCCGATAGTTAGCGTCCTCGAGGTCGCGCAGGCGTCCCGGCAAGCGGCCCGCCGTGGCAGGTCGACTGAACGTCATTGTGTACAGTCATGTAGTAATTGACAGTGTGTCATCACTCGCTCAGCATTGCCGCATGTCCTACATCGAAGAACGGCGGCAGGAAGAGCGCGACCGACGCCGCACGGAGATCGTCGACGCCGCGGACGCGGTGTACGCGGAATCGGGCTGGGACTCGGTCACCATGGACC
>DAOMFD010000002.1:32958-35827 GCA_035429605.1 Steroidobacteraceae bacterium
GACGCCGCGGACGCGGTGTACGCGGAATCGGGCTGGGACTCGGTCACCATGGACCAGGTCGCGCGGCGAGCGCGCCTGAGCCGCGCGCTCGTCTACGTCTACTTCAAGGACAAGCCGGACCTGCACCTCGCGCTGGTCGAGCGCTCGCTCGACACGCTGCGCCTGAGGTTCGAGGCGGCGCGCGCCGGCAAGGCGAACGGGCTCGGGGAACTCGAGGCCATCGGCCGCGCCTACGTGGCGTTTTCCCGCGAGCTGCCGCATTACTACGATGCCTGCGCCCGCTACCAGGCCCACGACTGCGGCCCGGCGTGCGACGGTGGCGATCTGCCCGCGAATGAAGCCGCGTGCATGGCCGCCGGTCGACGCGTGCACGAGACCATCGTGGAGTCCATCAGGCGGGGAATCGCCGACGGATCGGTGCGTGCCGACATCGGCGATCCGATGCCGACGGCGCTGGCACTGTGGGCGTTCACCCACGGCGTCATCCAGATTGCCGCGAGCAAGGGGGGCCAGATCGAGCGCGACGGCGTGCCGATCCAGCAGTTCATCGACCACGCGTTCAGCCTGGCGCTGCGCTCGCTGCGCCCGTGACCGAGGCGATCGCACCGTGCGCCGCAGTCCCGCCGTCCTGAAATCCCGCCGTCCCTCGGAGATCGGCGTCGCGCTGCCGTTGCTCACCTGGGCATTGATGGCGGGCACGACGACGCCCGGCATCGCCCGCGCGGAGACGACCCTGCCCGCCGTTCCCAGCGCCCGGCAGGTCGCGGCTCTGTCACTCGCGTCGGCGGCTGGGACCCAGATCCAGGACCCACGGCCGGTGACGTCGGCCGGCACGACCGTCGAGGTGGGTCTGCGCGAGGTGCTCGGCGAGGCGCTCGCCGCGAATCTCGAACTGCGTGCCGGGGCCGCCGGTGTCGCGCAGCGCGTTGCCGCGCTCGACCGCGCCCGCGCCCGGTACCTGCCGGTCCTCGATTTCGATGCACGTTACTCGGTCGCAGACGGCGGGCGCACCATCGACTTTCCGGTAGGCGACCTGCTCAATCCCGTGTACGAGACGCTCGACCAGCTGCTCGTGCAGTCTGGCCAGCCGGCCGCTTTCCCGAGGGTGAAGAATGAGGAAATCCGCCTGCTGCTGCCGCGGGAGCAGAACACGCGGCTGGTGCTGGCACAACCGGTCTACGAGCCGCGCCTCGGGCCCGCCGTCGAGGGCACGCGGCAGGAACTCAACCGCGTCGAGGCGGACTACTCGGGCCTGCGCTCGCGCGTGATCCGCGACACCAAGCAGGCGTACTACGAATGGCTCGTGGCCCAGCAGCAGGTCCTGGTGTTCGACGCCACGCTGGAACTCGCGCGCTCGAACCTCGCCGCGACCGAGAGCCTGTACCGCAACGGCCGCATCACCCGCGACCTCGTCTATCGAGCCGAGGCCGACCTGCTCGAGATCGAGCAGCAGCGGCTCGCTGCAGCGAGTCGCGTGACCATCGCGCAGAGCTACGTCAACCTGCTGCGCAACCAGCCGCTCACCTCGCCGGTGCCGGCGGCGACGATCGACGCCGCGACCGTCGAGCGCTTCCGCGATCGACTGGTGCGCCGCGCCGCCGGACGCCGACTCGACGCGCCCGCACTCGAGGAAGTCGCCACCGGCCAGCGCGCGGAAATCCAGGGCCTCGACGCTGCGATCGCCGGCAGCCTCGCACAGCAGGACCTCGCCCGTGCGGCTTTCAAGCCAGCGGTGGCCGTGGGTGCCGAAGCCGGCATCCAGGGCGAGGACTACGGCTTCGGCCCGGACGAGCGCTACGTGCTCGCGTCCGTCGTGCTGCGCTGGAACACGTTCCGCGGCGGCGCCGACCTCGCGGCGCTCGCCGAAGCGCGCGCCCTCACCGACGAGCTGCGCGCCACCCGCGACCTCGCCACGCAGCAGGTGCGGCTGCAGGTGCAGCGCGCGGTGGAGCAACTCGGCGTCGCCGAGGCGTCGCTCGCCACGGCAGAGAAGCGCGCCGTGGCTGCGGAGGCCGCATTCCGCATCACGGAGCGCAAGCGCGACCTCGGCCAGGTGAACCAGACCGATTACATCGACGCGCGCAAGACGCTCACCGACGCCGAGCTCAACGTGAATCGCGTGCGCACCGAGTTCCTGGCGCGCATCGCAGAACTGGAATTCGCGATCGGCGACCGCCGGGCCGCCGACGAGGAGCCGCAGTGAATCGCATTGCCGTCGCCGTACTCACCACCGCCGCGCTGGCCGTCGCAGCCTGCTCGCGCGAGACACCTGCGCCGGAACCCGCGCACGCGTCGGCCACCCCCGTCCGCGCGGCGCCGGTCGAGACCGTGCAGCTCGCGGGGTCGGTGCGAGCGGTGGGCACGCTCGAGCCGGAATCGGAAGTCCGGCTGTCGTTCAAGGTGGGCGGCGTGGTCGACAGCATCACCGTCCATGCCGGCGACCAGGTCAGGCGCGGCCAGCTGCTCGCGACCATCAAGCGAGCGGAGGTCGATACGGCCCTGGCGCAAGCCGCCGAGGCCGAGGCCAAGGCGCAGCGCGACCTCGACCGCGCCCGCCGCCTGCGCGAGGACGAAGTCGCGACGGAGGAACAGGTGCAGGACCTCGCGACCGCCTGGAAGGTGGCACGCGCCAACCTGGACGCCGCGCGCTTCAATGCCCGCTACTCGCGCATCGAGGCTCCGCAGGACGGCGTCGTTCTGTCACGCCTCGCGGAACAGGACGAGCTGGTGCAAGCCGGCCAGCCGGTGCTCGTGCTGGGCGGCACGGGCGGCGGCTGGATCGTACGGACCGCGCTCGCCGACCGCGACGCCGTGCGGGTGGAGGTGGGCGACACCGCGCGCGTCGAGTTCGACGCGTTCCCCGGGCGCG
>DAOMFD010000002.1:35927-39120 GCA_035429605.1 Steroidobacteraceae bacterium
GAGCGCGTGGCCCGCCGCCGCCAGGTCGAAGTCGGTCCCATCGTCGGCGACCGTGTCGTGGTGAGCGCGGGCTTGAGCGACGGCGAGCAGGTCATCACGGACGGCGCGGCGTGGCTCACCGACGGCCAGTCCGTCGAGCTGGCCGCCCAGGCCGGCTGAACCGCATGCGCATCTGGGCCTTCAGCGTACGACGCTGGCAGTTCACGCTGTTGCTGTTCGCGCTGCTCACCGCCATGGGCGTGAGCTCGTTCCTCGGCATCCCGCGCTCGGAGGACCCGGAATTCCACGTGCCGATCCCGACCATCGTCGTCGTCTACCCGGGCGCGGACCCCGTGGACATCGAGCGGCTGGTCGTGGATCCCATCGAGGACGCGCTGAGCGAGCTCGACGACGTCAAGCGCATCGACAGCGCCTCCATGGACGGCGTCGGCGTGATCCGCCCCGAGTTCCACTGGGACACCGACGCCGACGACAAGTACGACGAGGTGGTGCGCGAGGTGAGCCGCATCCGCGGCGAACTCCCGGCCGGGATCACTTCGCTCGAGATACGCAAGGCGGGATCGGGGCTCGTCAACATCGTGCAGGTCGCGCTCGTGGGCGCCCAGGTGCCGGACCGCGAGTTGAAGAAACTCGCCGAGGACCTGAGCGACTCGATCGAGACGGTGCCCGGGGTTCGCAGCAGCGCCTGGTGGGCCGTGCCCGAGCCCGAGGTCCGGGTCTCGGTGGATCTCGAGCGCATGGGACGTGCCGGCGTCACGTTGACGCAGGTCGAGCAGGCCATCCGCGGCGGCAATGCGACGGTGCCGGGCGGAGCGGTGGACGTGGGCCTGCGCAAGTACAACCTGAAGACGTCGGGCGGCTTCGACTCGCTGCCGGAAATTTCCGACACGGTCGTAGCAAGCCGCGACGGCCGCGTGGTCCGCGTCGCCGACGTCGCGGCCGTCAGCTGGGCCAGCGCCGAGGAAACCTACGTCGGCCGCTACAAGGGCGAGCGCGCGGCGTTCGTCACCGCCAACGCAAAGGACGCCGTGAACGTCTTCGCGGTCCGCAATGCCATCTACGCGAAGCTCGGCGCGTTCGAGAAGGAACTGCCCGCAGGCGTGCGCCTCGAGCGCGGCTTCGACCAGACGCGCAACGTCGCGCATCGACTGAAGCGCCTGGGAATGGATTTCGCCATCGCCATCGCGCTGGTGCTGCTCACGCTGCTGCCGCTCGGTCTGCGGGCGTCGGCGGTCGTGATGATCTCGATCCCGCTGTCGCTCGCGATCGGGCTGTCGCTGCTCTACTACACGGGCTTCTCGCTGAACCAGCTGTCCATCGCGGGCTTCGTGCTCGCGCTCGGCCTGCTGGTCGACGACTCCATCGTGGTCGTCGAGAACATCGCCCGCTTCCTGCGCGAGGGATATTCGCGCGTGGAAGCGGCAATCGCGGCTACCGACCAGATCTCGCTCGCCGTGCTCGGCTGCACCGCCACGCTGCTGTTCGCGTTCCTGCCGCTGCTGTTCCTGCCGGAGGGCGCCGGCAAGTTCATCCGCTCGCTGCCGGCGGCCGTGCTGTACACGGTGCTCGCCTCGCTGTTCGTCGCGCTGACCGTGATTCCGTTCCTCGCGAGCCGCATGCTGCGACCCGAGGGCCACGACGGCGAAGGCAATCGGGTGCTGCGCGGGCTGATGTCGGTCATCAATCGTGTCTACGCACCGGCGCTGCGGGTCGCCCTCGCGTGGCCGCGCCGCACGCTCCTCGCGGCGCTCGCGTTCGTCATGGCTTCGCTCGCGATCGTGCCGTTCATCGGCGTCAGCCTGTTTCCGCCTGCGGACATCCCCCAGTTCCGCGTCACCATCGAGACGCCGGACGGTGCGAGCCTCGCCGACACGGACCGCGCGCTCAGGTTCGTCGAGGCGGAACTCGGCAGGCACCCCGAGGTGAAGCAGTGGTTCGCCAACCTCGGCCACGGCAATCCCCGCGTCTACTACAACATCTTTCCCGAGGAGACGAAGGCCAACACCGCCGAAGTATTCGCGGAACTGCACCACTTCGACCCGCGGCGCAGCCCGGCGCTGTACGAGGAGATCCGCGCGAAGTTCGCTCGCTACCCGGGCGCGCGCATCCTGCTCGAGTCCTACCAGAATGGCCCGCCGATCAATGCGCCGATCGAGATCTCGGTGGCCGGCCCGGACCTCGGGCAGTTGCGTGAACTCGCTGCGCGCGTCGAGAAGGAGATCGCCGGCACGCCGGGCACGCGCGACGTGGACAACCCGTTGCGCCGCCAGCGCACCGACATCGACCTGCGCATCGACCCGGAGAAGGCTGCACTGTTCGGCGTCGCACCGGTGGACGCGGACCGCACGGTGCGAGCCGCGGTGGCCGGGCTCCCGGTCGGCAGCTATCGCGAGTCCGACGGAGACGAGTACGACATCACGCTGCGGCTGCCGATGCAGGGCCGCCAGACACTCGACGCGCTCGGCCTGATCGAGGTCGCTTCCGCGTCCGGCCGGCCCGTGCCGCTGCGCCAGATCTCGTCGCCGCAGTTCGCCGCCGCGCCGAGCACGATCGAGCGGCACGACCGGGTGCGCGAGGCGAAGATCACGGCCTACCCTGCGGCCGGCTACAACACCGGGAAGGTGACGCGCGCCGTGATGCGTCGCCTCGACGCCTTGGGCCTGCCGCCGGGGTACAGCCTGCGCGTCGGTGGCGAACTCGAGGCGCGGGAGGAGAGCTTCGGCGGCATGGGCCCCGCCGTGCTCGTCGCAGTGTTCGGGATCCTCGCCGTGCTGGTGCTCGAGTTCGGCAGCTTCCGCTCGATGCTGATCGTCGCCGGCGTGATCCCGCTCGGGGTCGCGGGCGGGCTCGTGGCGCTGCTGCTCACGGGTTACACGCTGTCGTTCACGGCGATGATCGGATTGATCGCGCTCATCGGCATCGAGATCAAGAACTCGATCCTGCTGGTCGATTTCACCAACCAGCTGCGCGCACAGGGAGTCGAGGTGGACGAAGCCATCACCCGCGCCGGCCAGATCCGCTTCCTGCCGATCCTGCTCACGTCCGCGACCGCGATCGGCGGCCTGCTGCCGCTCGCCGTGCAGGGCTCGGGACTCTACTCGCCCCTGGCAATCGTGATCATCGGTGGACTCGTCTCGTCGACGCTCATCGGCCGCCTCGTCACCCCGGTGATGTACAAGGTGCTGCCGCCAGC
>DAOMFD010000003.1:0-38984 GCA_035429605.1 Steroidobacteraceae bacterium
TGGCGCTCACGCTCGCGCTCCTGCTCCTCGATCTCGGCCTCGGTCCTGAGCTGCAACCGCGACAGCAGCGAGATCGTGTCGTGCTTGATCCGGTCGAGCAGCGCGCCGAACAGTTCGAAGGCCTCGCGCTTGTACTCCTGCTTCGGGTTCTTCTGCGCGTAGGCGCGCAGGTGGATGCCCTGCCGCAGGTAGTCCATCGCCGCGAGGTGCTCGCGCCAGTGCCGGTCGAGCTCCTGCAGCATCACGACGCGCTCGAGGTGCACCATGACCGGCTTGCCGACCTGCTCGACCTTCCTCTGGTAGGCATCCTCCACGGCCTTCACGACGCGCTCGCGCAGCCCGGCCTCCGCGATCTCGTGGTCGGCGGCGAGCCACGCCTTCGGGTCGATCTCGACCAGGAAATCCCGCGCAATGGCTTCGGACAGCCCCGCGAGGTTCCACTCCTCCTCGACGCTCTCGCGCGGGACGAACTGGTCGATGATGCCGTTGACGACCTCCTCGCGGATGCCGGTGATGGAGTCGGAGATCTCCTCCGCCGCCATCAGCTCGGTGCGCTGCTGGTAGATCACCTTGCGCTGGTCGTTCGCGACGTCGTCGTACTCGAGCAGGTTCTTGCGCAGGTCGAAGTTGTAGGCCTCGACCTTGCGCTGTGCGCGCTCGATCTGGCGCGAGAGCATCTTGCTCTCGATCACCTCGCCTTCCTTCATGCCGGCGGTCGTGAGCCAGCGCTTGGTGCGCTCCGGGTCGCCGAAGATCCGCATCAGGTTGTCTTCGAGCGACAGGTAGAAGCGGCTCGAGCCCGGGTCGCCCTGGCGGCCCGAGCGGCCGCGCAGCTGGTTGTCGATGCGGCGCGACTCGTGGCGCTCGGTGCCGACGATGTGCAGGCCGCCCGCGGCCACGACTGCCTCGTGGCGCTTCTGCCAGTCGTCGCGCACCGCCTGCAGTGCCGCCTCGTCCGCGCCGTCGACCGCGGCGAGTTCCGCCTTGAGATTGCCGCCGAGCACGATGTCGGTGCCGCGGCCGGCCATGTTGGTGGCGATGGTGACGGTGCCCGGCCGCCCGGCCTGCGTCACGATCAGCGCCTCGCGCTCGTGCTGCTTGGCGTTCAGCACCTGGTGCTCGATGCCCTGCTTCTTCAGCAGGTCGGAGAGGAACTCCGAGGTCTCGACCGAGGTCGTGCCGACGAGCACCGGCTGGCGGCGCTGCGCGCAGTCGCGGATGTCCTCGATGATCGCCTCGAACTTGTCCTTCTGCGTGAGGTAGACGAGGTCGGCCGCGTCGTCGCGGATCATCGGCACGTTGGTCGGGATCACGACCACCTCGAGCCCGTAGATCTGCTGGAACTCGTAGGCCTCGGTGTCCGCCGTGCCGGTCATGCCGGCGAGCTTGCCGTACATGCGGAAGTAGTTCTGGAAGGTGATCGAGGCGACCGTCTGGTTCTCCTCGCGCACGCGCACGCCTTCCTTGGCCTCGATCGCCTGGTGCAGGCCGTCGGACCAGCGGCGGCCCGGCATGGTGCGGCCGGTGAACTCGTCGACGATGATCACCTCGCCGTTGCGCACGATGTACTCGACGTCGCGGCGGTAGAGCGCGTGCGCCCTGAGCGCCGCGTTCAGGTGGTGCATCAGGCGGATGTTGGCCGGGTCGTACAGGCTCTGTCCCGGCTGCAGCAGCCCCGCCTTGAGGAACAGTTCCTCGACGTGCTCGTGCCCCTCGTCGGACAGGTGCACCTGCTTGCCCTTCTCGTCGGCCCAGAAGTCGCCCGTGCCCTCCTCCGATTCCTGTGCCCTGAGCCGCGGCACGAGCTCGTTGATGCGCGTGTAGAGCTCGGTGCTCTCCTCGGCGGGACCCGAGATGATGAGCGGCGTGCGGGCCTCGTCGATCAGGATCGAGTCGACCTCGTCGACGATCGCGAACGTGAGGGCGCGCTGCATGCGGTCCTCGAGCCGGAACGCGAGGTTGTCGCGCAGGTAGTCGAAGCCGAGCTCGTTGTTGGTGCTGTAGGTGATGTCGGCGTTGTAGGCGGCGCGCTTCTCGTCGGCCGACTGCCCCGCCTTCACCACCCCGACCGTCATGCCGAGGAAGCGGTAGATGGGCCCCATCCACTCGGCGTCGCGGCCCGCGAGGTACTCGTTGACCGTGACGATGTGCACGCCGGTGCCCGGCAGCGCATTCAGGTACGCGGACAGCGTGGCGACCAGCGTCTTGCCCTCGCCGGTGCGCATCTCGGAGATCTTGCCGTCGTGCAGCACCATGCCGCCGATCAGCTGCACGTCGAAGTGGCGCAGCCCGAGCGTGCGGCGCGACGCCTCGCGAACGACCGCGAACGCCTCGGGCAGGATGTCGTCGAGGGTCTTCCCGTTGCCCAGCTGCTCGCGGAACTGGCGGGTCTTGTCGGCCAGCTCGGCATCGGTCAGCGCCTGGAGCGCGGGCTCGAAGGCGTTGATCCTGCGGACGATGCCGTCGTACTGGCTGATCAGCCGCTGGTTGCGGCTGCCAAAGATGCGGGTGAGCCAATTGGCCACTGGGGCTCCGGGAGACAGGGGCAGGGGAAAGGGCGAAATTTTACAGGAAAGAGGCTTCCGGGTACCGGCCCGGGGCCCCGGCCCGCGCCCGTATGACCCGTTCGTTGGCCCCGGCTGGCCGAATTCAAGGCTGGCCGAGGTATCCCGCCGGATTCACCGGGCTGCCGTTCTTCTCGACCTCGAAGTGCACGTGGGTGCCCGTCGAGCGCCCGGTGCTGCCGATGATGGCGATCGCCTGTCCCTTCTGTATCGACTCGCCCTCGCGCACGAGGTTGCGGGAATTGTGCCCGTACAGCGTCACGAGGCCCGACGGGTGGGTGATTTCCACCACGTTGCCGTACCCGGAGCGAAATCCGGCGAAACTGACCACGCCGGGTCCGGTCGCGATCACGTGGGTGCCTGGCACGGCCGCGATGTCGACGCCCGGATGGAACGCCGTGTGTCCCGTGATGGGATCGGAGCGGAAGCCGAAATGCGACGAGATCCAGCCGCCGATCACGGGCAGGCCGCCCGGCAGGATGCGCGCGCCGAGCTGGCGCGTGGACATGAGGCTCTCGAGCACCGTGAGCTGGCGCTCGCGGTCCGCGAGTTGCTGCTCCAGCGAATCGAGGACGCTCGCCAGCTCCGGAACCTGCGCCGAGCCGGCCGCCTGCATGCCGAGTTCCGGTCCGCCCGCCGGAGGCGGCTCGTCGAAATTGAACTCGCCGCGGTCGAGGTTCGCGAGGTCGGTGATTCGCCGGCCGAGCGCGTCGAGGCGGATCAGGTGCGCGTTCATCAGGCCGACGCGCGATGCGAGGGCATCGACCTTGCCCTGCAGCTGGCCGCGCGCCGTCTGCAGGTCGAGCTTCTGCTGGTCGAGTGCACGCGCGAGCTCATCGCTCTCGAGCGGACCCGCGATGTGGCGACCGACCTGGAGGCCGGCGCCGAAGACGAGCGACACGACGGTCAGCGACACGGCCGCAGCCGCGAGCCACACGCCCGGCCGCTTCAGGTCGACGTGGCGCACCTTGCCGGTGCGACTCGAAACAATCTTGAAATTCATCGCGGCGCTTTTCCCCTCGGCAGCCGTGGAACCGGCCGTCGATCGTCAATGCGACGGCCTTGCAACGCTTCGACCCCTGGCGTGCCTTTTCGCTGGCTAGACACGCACCAACCGCCAGTACCCAGCTGGAGGGAGACCGGCCAATGGACCAGCCCGGTCAAGGGTGCGAGACTATGAACGAAGCGCCCTGTGCCCGCAATAAGTGAGTGCCGTCTGTTAACGAAAAATTGACTATGGCAGGCGTGGAAAAGTCTCGCTTCGGCACCCCGCTCGAGGGCCTCGAGCACCTCGCACGACGGGCTGCCGCCCAGGACTCACTGGCGAGGCTCGTGCAGGAGATGCTGCCGGATCCGCTGGGCGCGCACGTCGTGGGGGCCAGCCGCCGCGAGGCGGACCTGGTGATCATCGTCGATTCGGCCGCCTGGGCGGCGCGCGTGCGCTATGCGGGCCCGAGGCTCAAGGAGGAGTTGGCCGTCCGCGGCGAGCCCGTGGCCGGCACGATCAGGGTCAAGGTGCGGGGGAGAGCCGCAACCAGCCCACGGGGTCGTTGACCCCGGGATTGGCCCTATGCGTGAGCTGCGGACGCGGCGGCCACGTACGAAATGGGCGCGTCCTGCAGCGTCTCGAACGTGACGTCTTCCCACGCCGCGCTGTCGGCGATGAGCGCCCGCAGCAGGCGATTGTTGAGGCCGTGCCCGGACTTGTATCCGCTGAACTCGCCGATCAGGCCGTGGCCGAGCAGGTAGAGGTCGCCGATCGCGTCGAGGACCTTGTGCTTCACGAACTCGTCCTCGTAGCGCAGGCCGTCCTCGTTCAAGATCCGGTAGTCGTCGAGCACGATCGCGTTGTCGAGGTTGCCGCCGAGGGCGAGGTTGCGCGATCGCATGTACTCGAGGTCGCGCATGAAGCCGAAGGTGCGGGCCCGGCTCACTTCGCGCAGGAAGGACGTCGTCGAGAACTCCATCGACGCCACCTGCGACCGGCGCTTGAAGACGGGATGGTCGAACTCGATCTCGAAGTTGACCCTGAAACCGTCGTGCGGGTCGAAGCGCGCCCATTTCTCGCCGTCCTCGACCATGACGCTCCTGCGGATGCGCACGAACTTCTTCGGCGCATTCTGTTCCTCGATGCCGGCCGACTGCAGCAGGAACACGAACGGTCCCGCGCTGCCGTCCATGATCGGGACTTCGTCCGACGACAACTCGATGATCGCGTTGTCGATGCCGAGCCCCGCCAGCGCCGACAGCAGGTGCTCGATCGTCGAGACCTTCACGCCGTCCTTCACGATCGTGGTGCCGAGCGTCGTGTCCCCCACCGCCTCGGCGCGCGCCGGGATGTCCACCGGCTCGTCGAGGTCCGTGCGGCGGAACCAGATGCCGTGGTTGGCCGGGGCGGGCCTGAGCACCATCAGCACCTTCTTGCCGGTGTGCAGGCCGACGCCGGTGGCGCGGATCGAGTTCTTGAGGGTTCGTTGCTTCAGCATGCCAGGGTCCTGGTCGCGCTCGCGGAGCGCCCCCCTGAAAAGTTAGCGAAAAAGGATATCACAGCCGTCCTTGATCACGTAACTCGTTGATTTGACGAGATTGTCTGCGTCACCGAGGCCCGGGCGGCGGCGCCTCGAGACCCGGGAAGGGGCTTCCCGGGCCTCGATACGCCTTGGGCCACGACCTGCGCTGGTCACGCGGCTCAGTCGGCCTGCCGGCGCAGGAAGGCCGGGATGTCCAGGAACGACTCGGCGTTCGGGTCGGCACGCAGGTCATCGCCGACCGCGCGCTGCCGGCGGCGCAGGTTGGCCGGGGTCTCGTAGTCCGCGTAGGTCTCGAGCGGGCGGCGCGCGGCGCGACCACCGGCCACGACCTCGACCTTGGGCTGCGCGCCCTGCGGCAGCCCGCGGATCGCTGCGGGCCGGCCGATGCCGGTCGCGACGACCGTGACCCGGATCTGGTCGGTCATCTCCGGATCGATCACGTAGCCGACGACGACCGTGGCATCTTCCGAGGCGAACTGCTTGATCGTGTCGCCGACCACGTGGAACTCGCTGGTGCGCAGGTCCATGCCGGCCGTCACGTTGATCAGCAGGCCGTGCGCGCCGGAGAGGTTCACGTCCTCGAGCAGCGGGCTCGAGATCGCCGCTTCGGCCGCCGCGCGCGCGCGATTCTCGCCCGTGGCCGCGCCCGATCCCATCATCGCCATGCCGGTCTCGGCCATCACCGTGCGCACGTCGGCGAAGTCCACGTTGATGAGGCCCGGCCGGGTGATCAGCTCGGCGATGCCCTGCACCGCGCCCTGCAGCACCTGGTTCGCGGACTTGAAGGCGTCGAGCAGCGTCGTGTCGCCGCCGAGCACCGTGAGCAGCTTCTGGTTCGGGATGGTGATCAGCGAGTCCACGTACTTGCCCAGTTCGCCGATGCCCTGGTCGGCGAGCGCGAGGCGCTTGTTGCCTTCCATCTCGAAGGGCTTGGTGACGACCGCGACGGTGAGGATGCCGAGTTCCTTCGCCACCTGCGCCACGACCGGCGCCGCACCGGTGCCCGTCCCGCCGCCCATGCCGGCGGTGATGAAGATCATGTCGGAGCCTTCGACCAGCTCGACGATGCGGTCGCGATCCTCCATCGCGGCCTGGCGGCCGACCTCCGGGTCGGCGCCCGCGCCGAGTCCCTTGGTGATGTTCTGGCCGATCTGCAGGCTCATCTTCACCTTCGAGTGCTTCAGTGCCTGCGAGTCGGTGTTGATGCAGACGAAGTCCACGCCCTCGATGCCCGAGCTGACCATGTGAGTGACCGCATTGCCACCGCCGCCGCCGACTCCGACGACCTTGATGACGGCCCCCTGATTTTCAGTGTCTGCAAGTACGAACATTGTTTGCTGCTCCAGTGATGAGTGTGACCAGTGACTCGAGATCCGTGACTGACCCGTGATCCGCGATCATTTGGGCGCGGCCATGCCGCCGCCCGAATTCCTTACCGCCCCTTCCGCCGCCTTCCTCACGACCTGCCCTCCTCGTTCCGCCCGCCTCCGCTACCCGCCTGCCTCGATCCGCCGTCGGCCGTCCGCCGACCGCTGCCCTAGAAATTCCCCTGGAACCACGCGCGCATCCGGTCCACGACGCTGCGCATGCCGTTCGCGACGGGCGCGGTGCGGCCGCGGCGCACGTAGTTCTCGCGCCCGAACAGCAGCAATCCGACGCCGGTGGCGTGGATGGGATTGCGCACGACGTCCACGAGCCCGCTCACGCCCTGCGGCAGCCCGAGCCGCACCGGCGCGTGGAAGACCTCCTCCGCGAGGTCGATGACGCCTTCCATCTTGGCGCTGCCGCCGGTGAGCACGACGCCGGCCGCGATCATCTCGTCGAAGCCCGAGCGGCGCAGTTCCTCGCGCACCAGCTGGAACAGCTCCTCGTAGCGCGGCTCGACGACCTCGGCGAGCGTCTGGCGCGCGAGGCGGCGCGCCGGCCGGTCGCCCACGCTCGGCACCTCGATCGTCTCGTCCGGGTTGGCGAGCTGCGACAGCGCGCACGCGTAGCGGACCTTGATCTCCTCGGCGTGGTGCGTCGGGGTGCGCAGGCTCACGGCGATGTCGTTGGTGACCTGGTCGCCGGCGATGGGAATCACCGCGGTGTGGCGGATCGCCCCGCCCGAGAACACGGCGATGTCCGTGGTGCCGCCGCCGACGTCCACGAGGCACACGCCGAGCTCCTTCTCGTCGTCGGCCAGCACCGCATAGCTCGACGCGAGCTGCTCGAGCACGATGTCCTCGACCTCGAGCCCGCAGCGCTGCACGCACTTGACGATGTTCTGCGCCGCGCTGTCGGCGCCGGTGACGATGTGCACCTTCGCCTCGAGGCGCACGCCGGACATGCCGATCGGCTCGCGGATGCCCTCCTGCGAGTCGATGATGAATTCCTGCGGCAGGATGTGCAGGATCTTCTGGTCGGCCGGGATCGCCACCGCGCGCGCCGCGTCGATCACGCGGTCCACGTCCCCGGGCATCACTTCCTTGTCGCGGATCGCGACGATGCCGTGCGAGTTGAGCGAGCGCACGTGCGAACCCGCGATGCCGGCGAACACCGAGTGGATCTCGCAGCCGGCCATCAATTCCGCCTCTTCCACCGCGCGCTGGATGGACTGCACGGTCGAGTCGATGTTCACGACCACGCCCTTCTTGAGGCCGCGCGAGGGGTGCGTGCCCAGGCCCACCACCTCGATCGTCCCGTCGAGGCCGAGCTCGCCGACGATCGCCACCACCTTGGACGTGCCGATGTCGAGCCCGACGATCATGTTGCGTTCAGTCTTCTTAGGCATCGGGTGTCGCGGCCTCCTGCGGTGCCACGGCGAGGGCGGAACGCGCGTTCCAGCCGACGCTGAATCCATTGGTGTAGCGCATGTCGACGTACTTGATCTCCGCGAGCCGCTTGGAGACCAGCGGGCTCGCGAGCCGGATGAATTGCCCGAGCCGCTCGTTCACGGCCTGCCGGCCGAGCTTGACCACGACGCCGTTGGTGAGCTGCAGCTCCCACGCGCCGCGTTCGTCGAGGCGCACGCCGGTGAGGCGCAGCCCGGCTTCGAGCAGCGGGCCCTGCGCCTCGAGGTACAACTGCGCGACGCGGTGTTCGCTGCCGTCCGGGCCCTGCAGCAGCGGCAGCTCGGGCGGCACGTAGCGCGCGTTGCGGACGAACAGTTCCCCGCGTGCGTTCAGCAGCCCCGCCTCGTTCCAGCGCGCCGCGGCCACCTGCTCGGTGACGGTCACCCGGATCGCGTCCGGCCAGCGGCGCTGGACCACGGCGTGGTCGACCCACTCGATGCGCTCGATGCGCTCGCGCACCAGGTCGAGGTCCACCGACGCGAGGCCACCGTGCACGACCTCGACGACCGCGCTCTCGATCTCCGGGGGCGAGACGCGCTGGAACGCGCCCTCGACCAGCACGCGGCGCACCGGGCGGTCGAGCGCCAGCACCAGCAGCAGCGCGACCAGCGCCAGGCCCGCGAGGATGCCGGCGGCGGCGCCGAGCGCGCGCCAGTTGACCCGCGCAACCAGGGACTGCTCCCCGTTGCGGGGCTGGCGGCGGTTGCGCTTTTTCCAGAATGCCAGCATCCGTGATCCTCAGTCCCTGCGCGCGACGCAGCTCGTCTCGAGCACGCGCCACACCAGCTCGTCGAACTCGATGCCGCGCATGCGGGCCGCCTTGGGCACGAGCGAGTGGCTCGTCATGCCGGGCGCGGTATTGACCTCGAGCAGCCACGGCTTGCCCGCGCGGTCGCGCATGACGTCGACGCGGCCCCATCCGCTGCAGCCGACGGCGAAGAACGCGGCGAGCGCGAGGCTGCCGAACTCCTGCTCGACGGCGCCGGTCGCGCCCGGGCAGACGTACTGGGTGTCCTCGGCGACGTACTTGGCGTGGTAGTCGTAGTACTCGCCGGCCGGCACGATGCGGATCGAAGGCAGCGCATCCGTGCCCAGCACGGCGACGGTGTATTCGTCTCCCACGATCAGCTGCTCGACGAGCATCGGCCCGGCGTAGCGCGCAGCCAGCTCCACCGCCGCCGCGAGGTCCGCTTCCTTGAAGCAGCGCGAGATGCCGACGCTCGATCCCTCCAGGGCGGGCTTGACGATGACCGGCAGCCCGAGCTTGTGCGCCGCCGCCACGACGTCGTCGCCGCGCTCGAGGCTCACGTAGCCCGGCGTCGGCAGGCCGAGCGCCATCCACACCTGCTTGGTGCGGATCTTGTCCATCGACAGCGCCGAGCCGAGCACGCCGGAACCGGTGTACGGCACGCCGAACGCATCGAGCAATCCCTGCAGGATGCCGTCCTCGCCGCCGCCACGATGCCCGTGCAGGATGTTGAATACACGGTCGATCCGGCGACCAGCGGCCGGCGCGACCAGCTCCGCAACGAGCCCCGGGATTCCGTCCACGGCAAACGCGTCGACGCCGCGCCGCACCAGCGCCTCGAGCACGTTGCGCCCCGAATCGAGCGAGACCTCGCGCTCCGAAGAGGTCCCGCCCATCACCACGGCGACGCGGCCGAAGTCCCGCGGATCGGTGATGCGATGCGATGCGTGCGTCATGCGCGCCCTCCCTGGGTCGCGATTTCTGCCAGGGCGGCAGGAAGCTCCTGGGCAGCGGCGCCGATGCTGCCGGCGCCCATCGTCAGCACGACATCGCCGTCGCGCGCGACGCCGGCGAGTGCCTGCGGCAGCTCGTCGAGCGAATGCAGCAGGACCGGCTCGACGCGCCCGCGGCTGCGGATCGCGCGGCACAGCGCCTTGCTGTCGGCGCCCGCGATCGGCGCTTCACCGGCCGGATACACCTCGGCCAGCAGCAGCGCATCCGCATCGGAAAGAACCCGCGCGAACTCGTCGAGCAGGTCGCGCGTGCGCGTATAGCGGTGCGGCTGGAACACCAGCACGATGCGGCGATCGGGCCAGCCCTGTCGCGCCGCTTCCATCGTCGCCGCGATCTCCGTCGGGTGATGCCCGTAGTCGTCGACCAGGGTCACGCGCCCGGCGGGCGCCTGCACGTCGCCGAGCCACTGCAGGCGGCGGTCGATGCCCTGGAAACCGGCGAGCGCGCGCTGGATCGCGGCGTCGTCGATCTCGAGCTCCGTCGCCACGCAGATCGCGGCGAGCGCATTGAGCACGTTGTGCCGTCCCGGCAGGTTGAGCGAGACGTTGAGCAGTGGCCGTCCAGGGCGACGCACGTCGAACACCGACTGCGCACCGCGGCGCGTGACGTTCATCGCACGCACGTCCGCGGACTCGTCGAACCCGTAGGTGACGTACGGCCGGGCGATCTGCGGGATCAGGCTCGCGGCCTCCGCGTCGTCGCTGCAGACGATCGCCAGCCCGTAGAACGGCAGGTTGTGCAGGAACTCGATGAAGCTGGCCTTGAGCCGGCCGAAGTCGCCGCCGTGCGTGCCGAGGTGATCGGCGTCCACGTTGGTGACGATCGCAATCACCGGCTGCAGGTGCAGGAACGAGGCGTCGCTCTCGTCGGCCTCCGCGACGAGGTACCGGCCCGCGCCGAGGCGCGCATTGGCCGCCGCGCTCTTCAGCCTGCCGCCGATGACGAACGTCGGGTCCTCGCCGCCCTCGGCGAGCACGCTCGCGACGAGGCTCGTGGTCGTGGTCTTGCCGTGCGTCCCCGCCACGGCGATCGAGTGCCGGAAGCGCATCAGCTCGCCGAGCATCTCGGCGCGCTTGACGACCGGGACGCGCTGCGCGAGCGCCTGCGCGACTTCCGGGTTCTCCGCGTTGATCGCGCTCGACACGACGACGACGTCGGCCCCCGCGACGTTCTCGGCCCGGTGACCGATCATCACCCGCGCGCCGAGCTTCTCGAGCCGGCGCGTCGCCTCGCCCTGCTTCAGATCCGACCCTTGCACTGTGTATCCGAGGTTGACCAGCACCTCCGCGATGCCGCTCATGCCGCTGCCGCCGATCCCGACGAAGTGGATGGTCTGTATGCGGCGCATCCGGTCCCTCATGCCGCACCTCCCGCCACCGCGACGCAGGCGTCGGCCAGCCGTTCGTCCGCATCCGTGATCGCCGACGCGCGCGCGGCGCAGGCCATGCGCTCGAGCCGGGGCCGCCCGGCCTCGAGCAGCTCGCGCAGCTTCGCGGCGAGCGACAGCGGGGTGAGTCCTGCCTCGGCCACCAGCACCGCCGCACCGGCGCGGACCATGTGCTGGGCATTGCGAGTCTGGTGATCGTCCACGGCGGACGGGAACGGCACGAGCACCGCAGGCACGCCGGCGGCCGTGAGCTCGGCGATCGTGAGCGCGCCCGCGCGGCACACGGCCAGGTCGGCCCAGCCGTAGGCGCTCGCCATGTCGTCGATGAACGCGCGCACGTCGGCCTCGATCCCGCGCGCGCCATAAGCCGCCGCGGTATCCGCCGCGCCCCGAACCCCGGTTTGGTGCAGGACGTCCGGCCGCAGCCAGTCGGGCAGCTCCGCGATCGCGGCGGGAACCACGGCGTTGAGTCGCGCGGCGCCCTGGCTGCCGCCGAAGACGAGCAATCGCGCCCGGCCTTCGCGGCCCGCGTAACGACGCTCCGGCGGCGCGATGTCGGCGATCTCCTTGCGCACCGGGTTGCCGACGCACTCCGCCTTCACGCCCTTGCCGAAACTGCCAGGGAATCCCTCGAGCACCCGGTCGGCCAGCCGCGCGAGCAGGCGATTGGTGAGGCCGGCGATGGCGTTCTGCTCGTGCACGACGAGCGGCGTGCGCGTGAGCCAGGCCGCGACGCCGCCCGGTCCCGACACGAATCCGCCTGCGCCGAGGACGACGCGCGGCTTGTGCCTGCGCACCGCACGCAATGCCTGCATCAACGCGGTGGCAAGCTTGAACGGAGCCGCGAGGAGTGTCGTGATGCCCTTGCCGCGCAGGCCGCCGACGCTCAGCCACTCGACGGGGATGCCGGCGGCGGGCACGAGCCGCGCCTCGATGCCGCGCTGGGTGCCGAGCCACACGATGTCGTAGCCGCGGCGCTGCAGGACGCGCGCCGTCGCGAGCGCCGGGAACACGTGGCCGCCCGTGCCGCCCGCCATGATCATTGCGGTGGGACGGCTCATTCGCGGCGCGCCTCCCGCGACGCGGCCGGCCGCCCGGCCTGCTGCGTCTCGTGGTTGATGCGCAGCAGCAGCCCGATGACGCCCAGCGTGACCAGCATGCTGCTGCCGCCGTAGGACAGCAGCGGCAGGGTGAGCCCCTTGGTCGGCAGCAGGCCCATGTTGACGCCGATGTTCACGAACGCCTGCAGTCCGAGCCAGATGCCGATCGACGCGGCGAGGCAGGACTGGAACGGCAGGTCGGCATCGGCGGCGCGGCGCGAGATCTCGAGCGCGCGGCCGACCAGCAGCGCAAAGAGCCCGATCACGACGCACACGCCCAGGAACCCGAACTCCTCCGCCAGCACGGCGAACACGAAGTCGGTGTGCGCCTCGGGCAGGTAGAACAGCTTCTGCACGCTCGAGCCCAGGCCGACGCCGAACCACTCGCCGCGCCCGATGGCGATGAGCGACTGCACGAGCTGGAAGCCGCTGTCGAACGGGTCTTCCCAGGGATTGCGGAATGCCGTGAGGCGACGCATGCGGTACGACGAGGTCACGGCCAGCAGCGCCATGCCGGCGACGCCGACCACCACCGGCACGAGCAAGTGGTGCAGCCGGGCCCCGGCCAGGAACAGCACCGCGAGACCCGTGGCCATGAGCACGGTCGCGGCGCCGAAGTCCGGTTCGAGCAGCAGCAGCACCGCGGCGGCGCCGAGCACGACCACCGGCTTGATGAAGCCCTTGAAGTCCGAGCACAGTTCCTCGGAGCGGCGCACGGCGTAGCTCGCGACGTAGGTGAGGAGCATCACCCGCGCGAGCTCGGAGACCTGGAAGTTCATGAAGCCCAGCCGCGCCCAGCGCCGGCTGCCGTTGACCTCGTGGCCGATGCCCGGCACCAGCACCAGCAGCAGCAGCGCGAAGGCGCCGATCAGCAGCACGATCGAGTGCTTCTCCCAGATCCGCGTCGGGATGGCCATCGCGACCAGCGCTGCCACCAGGCCCATGCCGACGTAGAACAACTGGTGCTCGAAGTAATAGAACGGGTTGCCGGACTCGCGGGCGGACACGCCGATCGACGCCGAGGCGACCATGACCAGGCCCACCAGCAGCAGGGCGGCCACCGTGCCGATGACCCAGGCGTCCAGGGCGTAGCGCCGCGGCTGGCCGGTGGAGCGCGCGTAGGAGATGGTCGTCGACGTCATGCGGCGAGGCTCCTCACCGCGGTGGCGAACTCGTCGCCGCGGTGCGCGTAGTCACGGAACATGTCGAGGCTGGCGCAGGCCGGCGAGAGCAGCACGGTGTCGCCGGGGCGGGCGACCGCCCGCGCAGCCGCCACCGCGGACGCCATGTCGGCTGCGCTCTCGGTCGTGCAGACGCCCTCGAGCACGGCGGCGAGTCGCGGACCGTCGCGCCCGATCAGCACGGCGTGCCGGACCTTGCCGGCAAATGCGGCGCGCAGGTCGCCGAAGTCCTGGCCCTTGCCGTCCCCGCCCGCGATCAGCACGACCGGACCGCTCGTGCCGGTGACCGCGGCGATCGTCGCCCCGACGTTGGTCCCCTTCGAATCGTTCACGAAGTGCACGCCGGCCACGTCGCGCACCCACTGCGCGCGGTGCGCGAGCCCGCCGAACCCGGCGAGCGCCTCGAGCACCGGGGCGCGCGGCAGTCCGAGGGCTTCGCACATGGCGAGCGCGGCGAGCGCGTTGGCCACGTTGTGCAGGCCCTTGATGCGCAGCGCGGACACCGGCAGCAACGGCTCGCCGCGGCACGCGAGAGTCGGTTGCGCACCGTCCGCGAGCGTGTAGTCCGCGGCCTCGTCCATGAGCCCGAACGACAGCACCCGCTGGCCGGGCCGCGGCATCTCGCGCACGAGCGGGTCGTCGGCGTTGACCACGGCGACCTCGCAGCCGTCGAAGATCCGCGCCTTCGCCTCTGCGTAGTCCGCGAGCGTGTCGTAGCGGTCCATGTGGTCGGGAGTGACGTTCAGCACCGTGGCGGTCGCCGTGGCGAGCGAGTACGTCGTCTCGAGCTGGAAGCTCGACAGCTCGAGCACGTACAGCGCCGGCACGGGCCGCTCGAGCAGGTCGAGCGCCGGTTCGCCGAGATTGGCGCCGGCCACGGCCGGTTGCCCGGCAGCGGTCGCGAGTTCGGCGAGCAGCGCGGTGACGGTGCTCTTGCCGTTCGTCCCGGTGATCGCGGCGACGGGCGCCTGGGCTTCGCGGGCAAACAGCTCGATGTCGCCGACCAGCGGCAGGCCGCGCTGCTGCGCCTCGCGTGCCACCGGTTCCTTGACCGAGAGCCCGGGGGAAATCACGACCTGCGCGACGTCGTCGAGCAGCCCGGACGCGAACGCCCCCGTGCGCACCTCGGCCTCCGGCACGTCGCTCAGCAGCTTCGCGACCCCCGGCGGCTCGGCGCGCGTGTCCGCGACGCGCACGCGCAGGCCCTTGCGCTTCAGGAAACGCGCCACCGACAACCCGGTGCGGCCGAGCCCGAGCACCAGCGCGCGGGAGCCCGGCTCGAGCGGCGCGAGACTTGTCGCGTGAGCCGTCATCGCAGCTTCAGGGTCGCCAGCCCGATCAGCACGAGGATCACGGTGATGATCCAGAAGCGCACGATCACCTTCGGCTCGGCCCAGCCCTTGAGTTCGTAGTGGTGGTGGATGGGCGCCATGCGGAAGATGCGCTTGCCGCGCAGCTTGAAGGAGCCCACCTGCAGGATGACGGAGACGGTCTCCATCACGAACACGCCGCCCATGATGAAGAGCACGATCTCCTGCCGGACGATGACGGCGATGACGCCGAGCGCGGCACCGAGCGCGAGCGCCCCGATGTCTCCCATGAACACCTGGGCCGGGTAGGTGTTGAACCACAGGAAGCCGAGGCCCGCGCCGAAGATCGCCGCGCAGATCACCAGCACCTCGCCGGCACCGGCGATGTAAGGGATGCCGAGGTAGTTGGCGAACACCACGTTGCCCGACGCGTAGGCGAACACGCCGAGTGCTCCGGCGACCATCACCGCCGGCATGATCGCCAGCCCGTCGAGGCCGTCGGTCAGGTTCACGGCGTTGCTCGTGCCGACGATCACGAAGTACGCGAGCACGATGAACAGCGGGCCGAGCGGCAGCACGAAGCTCTTCACGAACGGCACGATCAGCGTCGTCTCGGCCGCCGTGCGCGCCGTCAGGTACAGCGCGATCGCCGCACCGAGCCCGACCACGGTCTGCCAGAGGTACTTGTAGCGCGCGATCAGCCCGCGCGAATTGCCGACCACGAGCTTCAGGTAGTCGTCCCAGAAGCCGATCAGGCCGAACGCCACCGTCACGCCGAGCACGATCCACACCAGGCGGTTCGCGAGGTCGGCCCACAACAGGGTTCCCACGACGATCGCGACGAGGATCAGCGCGCCTCCCATCGTCGG
The DNA here is from genome assembly GCA_035429605.1 of Steroidobacteraceae bacterium. Classification (GTDB taxonomy): domain Bacteria; phylum Pseudomonadota; class Gammaproteobacteria; order Steroidobacterales; family Steroidobacteraceae; genus RPQJ01. Next base: position 15,539 of record DAOMFD010000003.1, read on the forward strand.
CGTTCCCGCCTTCGACAGGTGGCTCTGCGGACCGTCCGAGCGCACGCGCTGGCCGACCTGGCGCTCTGCGAGCCGGCGGATCATGCCCGGCCCGACCATGAAGGAAATGGTGAGTGCCGTGAGCGCCGCGAGGATCGCGCGGAACGTCAGGTAGTTGAAGACGCGGAAGCCGGAGTAGTACTGGGCGAGCCACTCGGCGACGTGACGCAGCATGCTAGTGGCCTCCCCGGCGCGGCGCGCCCTCGGCGGCCAGTGCATCGGCGACGCGCTCGAGGCGATTCGAGCGTGATCCCTTGACCAGCACCGTCACGCCGGACCGCAGGTGCGGCCGCGCGGCGGCGACCAGTTCCTCGACGTCGGCGAACCACAGGCCGCCCGCGCCGTACGCCTCGACCGCGCGGCGCGCATCCTCGCCGACCGCGAACAGGCGGCGTATGCCGCTCGTGCGGGCGAGATCCCCGATCTCCTCGTGCAGGCGCGCCGAGTCCTCGCCGAGCTCGCGCATCTCGCCGAGCACCAGCCAGTGCTCGCCGGGCACGGTTGCGAGCGCCTTCAGGCCCGCGCGCACGGAGCCCGGGTTCGCGTTGTAGGAGTCGTCGACGAGGCGGGCACCGTTGAGCGCGGCGCGCAGTTGCAGCCGGCCCGCGACCGGACGCACGGACCCGAGGCCGGCGGTGATCGCGTCGAGGCTGGCGCCGGCCGCCGCCGCGGTCGCCGCGGCCGCGAGCGCGTTCATGACGTTGTGCTCCCCGGCGAGCGCGATGGATACGCGGGACCGCCCGAGCGGGCACGTGAGGTCGAAGTCCGTGACGAACCCGTCGTCGGCCAGGCGACACTCCACGCCGCCGGCCATGAAGTCAGCGTGCTCCCGGACGCCGAAGGTGACGATCCGCCCCGCTTCGCGCGCGAGTCCGTGCCAGAACGCGGCGTACCGGTCGTCCGCGTTGACCACCGCCGCACATTCCACGCCGAGCGCCTCGAACATCTCGCCCTTGCCGCGCGCGACGCCTTCGATGCCACCAAAGCCCTCGAGGTGGGCCGGACCCGCGTTGATCACGAGGCCGACGTCGGGCCGCGCGATGGACGCGAGGTGCGCGATCTCGCCGCGATGGTTGGCACCCATCTCGATCACCGCGTAGCGGTGCCCCGCCTCCAGGCGCGCGAGCGTCAGCGGGACGCCGATGTGGTTGTTCAGGTTGCCCTGCGTCACCAGGCAGGGGCCGCAGCGGCCGAGAATCGCGCCGATCATTTCCTTGACCGTGGTCTTGCCGTTGCTGCCGGTGAGCCCGACCACCGTGCCGGAGAAGTCGTGTCGCCATGCGCGCGCGAAAGCCGTCAGGGCCTCGAGCGTGTCCGCGACCACGACCTGCGGGACGGCCGCCTTGACCTTGCGGCTGACGACGGCACCGGCGCAGCCGCGCTCCGCGGCCTGCCGGACGAAGTCGTGCGCATCGAATCGCTCGCCACGCAGCGCGACGAACAGCTCGCCGCGCTCCACGGCGCGACTGTCGGTGGTGACGGCCCCGAACGCGGCATTGGCGCCGTCGAGCCTGCCGCCGGCGACGCGCGCGAATTCGGCGAGGTCCCGGATCACGCCTCGCTCCCCAGTGCGTCGAGCACGACCTTGCGATCGCTGAACGGGCGCACGTCGCGGCCGACGACCTGGTAGTCCTCGTGGCCCTTGCCGGCGATCACCACGACGTCGCCGGCGTCGGCCTCCGCCAGCGCGTGGTGGATGGCCTCCGCACGGTCGGCGATCACGTGCGCGGCGTCCGGCTCGCGCATGCCGCCGAGGATCTGCTCGATGATCGAGCGCGAATCCTCGGTGCGCGGGTTGTCGTCGGTGACGACGACGACGTCGGCGCGCTGCTCGGCGATCGATCCCATGATCGGCCGCTTGCCCGGATCGCGATCACCGCCGCAGCCGAACACGCAGTACAGCCGGCCTCGCGCGTGGGCGCGCGCGGCATCGAGCACCTTGGCGAGCGCATCCGGCGAGTGGGCGTAGTCGACGAGCGCGAGTGGCTGTGCGCCGCCGCCGAACGCCTCCATGCGGCCCGGGGGCGGGGCGCACGTCGCAAGTGCGGCGAGCGCCTGCTGCAGCGGGACTTTCCACCCGAGCAGCACGCCGAGGACGGCCAGCAGGTTGTCCGCATTGAACTCGCCCACCAGGCGCGAGCGCAGCGTCCCGGCGCCCCAGCTCGACTCGACGTGCAGCGTGAGTCCCGCCGTCGTCGCACGCAGTTCGGGGAGCCGGATCCACGCGCTGCCGGCCGGCGCCCAGACCTCGTTCGAGCTCGAATAGAAGACGCGCTCGATGGACGCATCGAGCCGGTCGGCGAGCGCGCGCCCGAACTCGTCGCGCACGTTGACGACTGCGCCGCGCAGCCCCGGGGTTGCGAACAGGCGCGCCTTGGCGGCGCCGTAGGCCTCGAGCGAGCCGTGATAGTCCAGGTGGTCGCGCGTCAGGTTGGTGAAGACCGCCGTGTCGAAGCGCACGCCATCGACCCGCCCCTGGTCGAGCGCATGCGACGACACCTCGATGCCCATCGTCTTCGCGCCCGCATCGCGCGCCTGCGCCAGGCGCCGGTGCACGTTCACGCAATCCGGGGTCGTGAGGCCGGCATCCACGAGCGCGCCCGGGCGGCCGTAACCGATGGTGCCCAGGTACGCGCCGCGGCGGCCGACCGCATCGGCGGCCTGCGCCAGCAGGTAGGCCGTCGTGGTCTTGCCATTGGTGCCGGTGATGCCCGCGACGGCCAGATCGGCGGACGGCGCCCGGAAGAACCGGTCCGCGATCGTGCCGACGCGCTGCGCGAGGTCCGGTACGGCCTGGACGACCACGTGCCCGGGCAGTGCCGGAACGTCCACGCCCGCCGCAGGCTCCCAGAGCACCGCCACTGCGCCGCGCGCCACGGCATCCGCGGCGTGCGCAAGTCCATGGGTGCTGCGACCGCGGCACGCGAGGAACGCGCTGCCCTGGGTCGCGCCGCGGCTGTCCTGCGTCAGGCCGGCCACGGTCAGGTCGCGCGGCAGGCGCACGTCATCGCCGAGCAGCGTCGCCAGCGACGCGCGATAGACCGGAGGCAGCTCGGATTCAACCACGGCGTTCATTCCGCTCGATTGCCCATGGTTCACCACGGATCCCCGGCCCGGACGAGCGTCGTCGCAGGGATGCCCTGCAGGTCGTCGGGCGGGATCGCGAGCACGCGCAGCGCGCCCGACATGACCGCCGCGAACACGGGAGCCGCGACCTCGCCGCCGTAGTAAGCCCCGGCGCTCGGCTCGTCGATGATCACCACCGCCGCGAGCCGTGGATTGCTCGCCGGCACGACGCCGCCGAAGATGGCGCGGTACTTGTCGGTCGAGTAGCCGCCCGTCTCCGACGCCTTCCACGCGGTGCCGGTCTTGCCGGAAACCTGGTAACCCATGATGGCCGCCCGGCGGGCGGTTCCGGCGTCGGTCACCACGCTCTGCAGCATGCGCACCAGTTCGCGTGCGACGGGTTCCGGCATGACGCGTTCACCCGCCGGCGGCGTATCCACGCGACGCAGGCTGACCGGACGACGGATCCCGCCTGCGCCGAGCACCGCGTAGGCCTGCGCGAGCTGCAGCGGCGTGACCGACAGCCCGTAGCCGTACGCCATCGTCGCCTGGGAGATCGCGCGCCAGTGCTCGTAGCCCGGGAGGATCCCGGCCGACTCGCCGGGGAAGCCCGATCCCGTCACGCGGCCGAAGCCGAACGCGTCGTAGACGCCCCACATCTCCTGCGGCTTCAGGGTGAGCGCGATCTTCGCCGCCCCGACGTTGCTCGACTTGGCGAGCACCGTGGTCACGTCGATCGTGCCGAGGTTGTTGTGGTCCTTCACGGTCTTGATGCCGACCCGCATGATCCCGGGCGAGGTGTCGATCAGCGTGTCCGCGTGGAAGCGCCCGGTCTCCATGCCGGCCGCGACGACGAACGGCTTGATGCTCGAGCCCGGCTCGAGGAAGTCGTTGGTCGCGCGGTTGCGGTACCGCGACGGCAGGTACTGCTCGCGGTCGTTCGGATTGAACGCCGGCTGGTTGACCATGGCCAGGACCTCGCCGGTGGCGATGTCGAGCACGACGATCGAGCCGGCGATCGCGCGGTTCGCCTGCACGGCCGCCTTGAGCTCGCGGTAGGCGAGGTACTGCACGCGCAGGTCGATGCTGGTGCGCAGGTCCTGGCCCGGGCGCGGCGCGCTCAGTTGCTCGATGTCCTCGATCGTCCGGCCGAGGCTGTCGCGCATGACGATCTTTTCGCCCGGCACGCCGCCGAGCCACTGGTCGTAGGCGAGCTCGAGGCCTTCCTGGCCGACGTCGTCGACGTTGGTGAACCCGAGCAGGTGACCCGTCACTTCCCCCGCCGGGTAGTAGCGCCGGTACTCGCGCAGCGTGTCGACGCCCGGGATGCCGAGTGCCCTGACCTTCGCCGCATCGGCCGGACGCATGTGCCGCACCAGGTAGATGAATTCCCGGTCGAGGCTGCTGGTCACGCGGCGCGCGAGCCACTGCGGGTCGCGATCGAGCGCCTTGGCGAGGCGCGGGAATTCCTGCGGGACCTCGGCGAGCTTGCGCGGGTCGGCCCACACGGTGTCGACGGGCGTGCTGACCGCGAGTGCCTCGCCGTTGCGGTCCAGGATCATCCCGCGGTTCGCCGACAGCGTGGCCTTGCGCAGGATGCGCGCGTCGCCCTGCTGCTCGAGGAACGCCTGGTCGACCACCTGCAGGTACACGGAGCGCGCGAGCAGCGTGAGGCCGGCGGCGGCCAGCGCGCCCAGCACCAGCCAGTGGCGCCAGGGCTGGCGGCCGGGGCTGCGGTCCCGTTTCGAGTCGCGGATCATGGCTGGACGATGCGCAGGTCGGTGGCCTGCGGGATGACCATGTGGAGGTCGCCGCGGGCGACGCTCTCGACGCGGCCGTTGGTCGCCCACGTGCTCTGCTCGAGCTGCAGCTGTCCCCACTCGATGTCGAGGTCGTCGCGCTCCTTGGTGAGGCGCTGCAGCTCGTAGAAGCGGCTGCGCGCCTCGTGCTTGGCGAAGATGACGCCGAGCGCCGAGGCGAGCAGCGCCAGCCCGAGCAGCGACACCGCGCAGCGCCAGGCGACGGTGCTCATGCGGCAAGCCTCTCGGCCACGCGCAGCACGGCGCTGCGCGCCCGCGGATTGCGTGCGACTTCCGCCTCGCCCGCCTCGATCGCCTTGCCGACGCGCTTCAGGCGCGGTCGCGCATGCGGCGGCACCTGCGCGTCCGGCAGGCCTGCGTACACGGGATCACCCTGCTCCTCGCGCCGGATGTAGCGCTTGACGATGCGATCCTCGAGGGAGTGAAAGCTGATCACGCACAGCCGTCCGCCCGGCGCGAGCAGCCGCACCGCCTGCGGCAGCGCGGCCTCGAGCGCCTCGAGCTCACCGTTCAAGTGGATGCGGATCGCCTGGAACGTGCGCGTGGCGGGATGCTTGCCGGGCTCGCGGGTGGGAACGGCGGCGGCCACGATCCCGGCGAGCTGGCCGGTGCGCTCGATCGGGCGCTCGGCGCGTGCCGCGACGATCGCGCGCGCGATGCGGTTCGCGTAGCGGTCCTCGCCGAGCGAGCGCACGACCGCGGCGATCTCCCGTTCGTCCGCGCGCGCGATCCACTGCGCCGCGCTCTGCCCCGCCTCGTTGTCCATGCGCATGTCGAGCGGCCCGTCCTGCATGAAGCTGAAGCCGCGCTTCGCTTCGTCGAGCTGCGGCGAGGAGACACCGAGGTCCATGAGCACGCCGTTCAACTCCCCTTCCAGTCCCGTCGCACGGACCAGCTCCTCGAGCCGGCCGAACGACCCCTTCACCAGCGCGAGACGTGGCTCCCCCTGGAAGCGCGCTGCACCGGACCTGATCGCCTCCGGGTCCCGGTCGATGGCGATCACGCGGCCTTGCGGCCCCAGCGCGCGCAGGATCGCGGCCGTGTGCCCGCCCCGCCCGAACGTCGCGTCGCAGTACCGACCGTCGGCCCGCACCGCGAGCCCGGCCAGCACTTCGTCGGGAAGTACCGGCGTGTGCTCCGCCACGACCGCGCCTAGAGCGAGAGCTGCTCGAGCTCAGGAGGCAGTTCGCCCGTCTCCTCGCCCGCCTGCAGCCACGCCTCGCGGCGCGCGTTCCAGTGTTGCTCGTCCCAAAGCTCGAAACGGTTGCCCTGGCCTATCAGCGTGGCCTGGCGCGTGAGTCCGGCGTACTCGCGCAGCTTCGGCGGCACCAGCACCCGGCCGTGGGAGTCGAGCTCCAGGTCGGTCGCGTGGCCGACCATCAGCCTCTGCAGCCGCCGCGCCTGGGGATTCAGGCTCGGGAGCCGCATGAGCTTGCGCTCGATCTCTTCCCAGTCCGGGAGCGGGTAGATCAGCAGGCACCGGTCGGCCCGGTCGACGGTCGCGACCAGACGGCCCTCGCTGCGCTCGACCAGGGTGTCCCGGTATCGCGCAGGCATGGCCATCCGCCCTTTGGCGTCGAGAGTGACTTTGTTGGCGCCGCGAAACATTTCAGGTCGCTGATGGGCCCATCGCCCATTTCATCCCACTTTGTCCCACCGCGGCGGAATATAGGTCGCGCGCGCGAAGAGAGTCAACGGCCCAGGCAAAAGATTTTCCATGAGGCACAGCGACTTAGACCCAGTCAGCTCACGGTCGCTCGAGGCCTCTAGGAACTATCGTTATTTTAATCAAATAGTTACCGGAGTTTTCTGAAAACAACTTGAGATATCAGCTCCTGTGGGAGGAAACCGCTGGACCAAGGGATATGTTGGGGCGCCCGGTGCCGGGCTGGCGACCGCCGGCAATTCCATTGCCGGGTGTTGTGGGACGGCCGGTGCGTGACCGCCGCCCGGTTGAAGGCTCGGCGGCCTGCGATCGAGGTGGGACGCGGTGGGCGATGTCGCAGGTCCGCTACGCCCAGGGCGAGCCACCCATGGACAGCCGCACGAAACTATTGACAGTCTCGCTTAATTGTGACTGCCGGAAGTGGGAGTCGGCCGATAAGCCGGGTTCTGTCGTGGGCAACCATCCATCTGGGACGCGCGTCGCCGCGCGCCTCGAGCGACCTACCCGGAAGCCTCCGCGAGCCGCGGGTGCGGGCCCGAAAGCCCGCGCGCTTCCCTATTTGGTCTTGCTCCAGGTGGGGTTTGCCGTGCCGCCGAATGTTGCCACCGGCGCGGTGCGCTCTTACCGCACCGTTTCACCCTTGCCGTCGCCGCATCGCTGCGGCGCTTGGGCGGTCTGCTCTCTGTTGCACTTTCCGTGGGCTCGCGCCCCCCAGGCGTTACCTGGCACCTTGCTCTGTGGAGCCCGGACTTTCCTCCGCGGAATACCGCGGCGATTGCCTGGCCGACTCCCGCGTCCAGTATACCGCGGCGACCCCGCGAATCCGTTCATTCCTCGCGTTGCGCGATGGCGAGCGCCCGCTCGTAGAGTTCCTTGCGCGGTCGCCCGGTGATCGTCGCGGCGAGCCTTGCGGCCTGCGACACGGTCACCTCCGCGAGCAGCGCGCGCAGGATGCGGTCGGAATCCCGCGAATCCTCGTCGCTCGATTGCGCCGCCCCGTGCACGACGATCACGATCTCCCCGCGCGCCATGTCCGGCTCGAGCGCGGCTCGACGCGCCAGGTCCGCCAGCGTCCCGCGATACGCACTCTCGAAGCGCTTGGTGATCTCGCGCGCGATGGCCGCGGTCCGCTCGCCGCCGAGGCATTGCGCGAGGTCCGCAAGCGCCTCCTCCAGCCGGTGCGGCGCTTCGTAGAACACCAGCGTGCGCGGCTCGGTCGCGAGCGACTCGAGCGCGCGGCGGCGCGCCGCGGCGCGCGCCGGCAGGAACCCCTCGAAGGCGAATCGCTCGGCCGGCAGTCCCGACGTCGAGAGCGCGGCGATGGCTGCACACGGACCCGGCACGGCCACGACCTCGACGCCCGCGTCGATCGCGGCGCGGACCAGCGGCGCACCGGGGTCGCTCACCAGCGGCGTGCCCGCGTCGCTCACGAGCGCGACCCGGGCTCCCGCCCGGAGCCGCTCCAGGACACGCGGCACCCGTGAGCGCTCGTTGTGCTCGTGCAGGGATTCGACGCTGCCGGGCGGCCGCTCGATCCCGCAAGCGTGCAGCAGGCGCGCGGTGTGGCGCGTGTCCTCCGCCAGCAGCAGGTCCGCGTCGCGCAGCAGGTCGCGAGCCCTCGGGCTCAGGTCGCCGAGGTTGCCGATCGGCGTCGCGACCAGGAACAGTGCGCCGTGTCGCGGCCCCGCTATAGAATCCACCGGTTCCTTCGCCACGCGCGCATCCTCCGGGGCCCCATGCTGCACGCAAGCCTTCGCGGCCGGCAAGTTCGAGCGTTGCTGCTCACCGTCGCACTGGCGGCCGGCGCTGCGCAACTGCCGGCGCCGGCCCGCGCCGATGCGGGCGAGCAACTTTCGCAGGCCGCCGCACTGTCGCGCGATGGGCAGCACGAGGCGGCGGCCCGAATCTACGAGCAGCAGGCGCGGCGGGTGTTCCGCGCGTGGGACGCGCGCCTGTCACTGCTCGCGGCTCGCGAGTACCTCGAGGCGGGTCGCACGAGCGACGCCGCCCGCGTGCTCTCCAAGGTGACGGGACCGCTGCGCGGCGATGACATCGTGCTGTACGGGCGCGTCAAGGCGGAACTCGCGCTGGCCAGGGGAGACGGTCCCGCGGCGCTCGGCGCGCTCGCTGCCATTCCCAGGCCGTGGCCCGCACCGCTTGCTCAAGAGCTGCTGCTGCTCGAGGGCCGCGCCGACTTTCTCGCGGGCCGGACCCTGGAAGGCATCCGCGCCTTCGAGGAGCGCGGCCAGGTGCTCGGCGGCGCCGAAGCGCGCGCGGAAAACTATCGCCTGCTCGTCGATGAACTCGGGCGCAGTGATGCCGTGCTCGCCGTTCCGGCCGGGGCCACCGACGGCGAGCGGGCCTGGATCGAACTCGCGCAGATCCGCGCGATGTCGCAGGGCGATGCGGCCGTGGTGGCGCAGCGGGCCGCCGATTGGCGCACTCGGCACCCCAACCATCCCGGCGCCGCCTTCCTTCCTCAACCCGCGAGCAACGCTGGCGGAGTGGCGGTGCCGGTGGCTGCGCCCGGACAGGGATCTGCGACGGTGGCCCTGCTGCTTCCGCTGTCGGGACGGCAACAGGCCGTCGGGGTCGCGGTCCGCGACGGCTTCATCGCGGCCAGCCTCGCGCATGACGACACCGGGCGGAAGGTGCTCGTGTACGACACGGCAGCCCTCGGGCCGGCGCAGGCATACCAGCGTGCGTTGGCGGACGGCGCGGGCGCGGTCGTCGGGCCACTGACGCGCGAAGACGTCGCGGCGCTCTCGGGATCGCAGCCCCTGGCGGTGCCGACGCTCGCACTGAACGCGTACGCGGGCGCCGGTGCGCCACCCGCGTTCCTGTACGAGTTCACCCTCGACCCGGAGCAGGAAGCGCGAGCTGCCGCGCGGCGCATCGCTGCAGACGGGCGCACGCACGGCATCGCGCTGTTTCCGCGCAGCCCGTGGGGCGAGCGGATCTACGCGGCGTTCACCGCGGAACTCCAGCAGGCCGGCGTGTCGCTGACGTCGGCGCAGTACTACGAGCCGGGCTCGCGCGATTTCTCGGGGCCGCTGCGCGCGGCCCTCGGGCGCTACGGCGGTGCCGCCGATCGCAGCGACGGCCGCCCGCCGCCGAAGCGGGACCCCGTCGCCGAGGCGCGCGACGGGCCGCAGTTCGCGTTCATCGCCGCGACCGCGTCGACGATGCGCACCATCGTGCCGCAGCTGCGCTTCCAGATGACGTACGCATTGCCCGTGTATGCGACCTCCGACGCCTGGGACCCCGTGCCCCGCGCGGTCCCCGACCTCGACGGCATGGTGTACCCGGAATTCCCGTGGGTCCTGCAGGGTGGCGAGGGCGCGCGGGGACTCTGGGAAGTGCTGCAGCACGAGTGGGCCGCGAACGCCCGCGGGCGCGTCCGCCTGTACGCTTTCGGCCACGACGCGGCGACCGTGGCGGCGGCCATCACGTCGGGCCACGCCGACTCGCCGATCGACGGGCTCACGGGACGTCTCGCGCTCGGCGGCGACGCCAGGGTCCATCGCGAACTCGACTGGGCGCAGATCGTGGATGGACGGCCACAGCCAGCGGCGGTCACGGTATCCACTGCGCCACCCCGGTGACCACCGAGACGACGACTATCGTCGGGCGGCGCGGCGAGGACGCGGCGCTCGAGCACCTCGCCGCCGCGGGGCTGCGACTGCTCGAGCGCAACTACCGCTGCAGGGGCGGCGAGATCGATCTCGTGATGGCCGACGGCACGACGCTCGTGCTGGTCGAGGTGCGGCTGCGCTCGTCGCGCGAGTTCGGCGGAGCCGCGGCGAGCGTCGACCGGCGCAAGCAGCGGCGCTTCACGCTCGCCGCCCGGCACCTCGTGCTCACCCATCCCGAATTTCGCAGCATGCCGGCGCGATTCGACGTCGTTGCGCTCGAGCGCGGCGACGGCGCCGGAGAAATGCGCATCGAGTGGCTGCGGGACGCGTTCAGGATGTAGTGACTGACGGCGGTCGCGGACCCACCGACCTCGAGCGCCGTCACTTCACGACCTTGAGCTTCGCGCGCCCGGGCGCCGGCTTGCTGGTCGCCTCGGCCGGTGCACCCTCGGGCGTGGGCCCCTCCGGCGGGGCCGGAGCCGGACCACCCTCGTCGTCCGAGAAGATCATGCCCTGGCCCGTCTCGCGCGCGTAGATCGCGAGCACCGCCTCGATGGGCACCCGCACGACCATGCTCACGCCGCCGAATCGTCCGCTGAAGCTCACCGCGTCGTTGCCGAGCCTGAGCTGCGCGGTGGCGTTCCAGCTCACGTTGAGGATGATCTTGCCGTCCCGGACATACTGCCGAGGCACCTCGACGCCGGCGACACCCGCGTCCACGACGATGTGCGGAGTGCATTCGCTGTCGCAGATCCACTCGTGCATCGCACGCAGCAGGTACGGCCTGCGCGACTTCAAGCCCGCATCTCCTGCTCGATGCGGCTCAGGCTGGCGCGGAATGCCGGGTGGGCGAACACGCGCCTCGCATAGCGCTCGATCGACTGCGCGTCGGCCGGCAGCCCGATTTCCCAGCGCGCAAGGCGCCAGAGGATCGGCGCCGCGGCCGCATCGAGCTGCGAGAACTGGTCGGACAGGAACCACGGCCGGAGCCTGAACAGGGGCTCGGAGGCAACCACGCTCTCGAGCAGCAATCGGCGACCCTTCTGCTGCTCGCGGCGGTCGGCGGACTCGAGTGCGGGCGCGAGTGCGTACCAATCCTGCTCGATGCGGTGCAGGGCGACCCTCGACTGCGCGCGGGCGGCCGGGTCCACGGGCAGCAGCGCCGGGGCCGGGAATCGCTCGTCGAGGTACTCGCAGATGATTCCGGCCTCGTACACGACGAGGTCGCGATCCACCAGCGTCGGGACGGACTGGTAGGGATTCAGGTCGATGAGGTCCTCGGGCGGACGGGCCGGGTCCACCTCGACGATGCGCGCCTCGAGCCCCTTCGCCGCCACGACGATCCGCACGCGGTGGCTGCGCGGATCGTCCCCACGGGAGAAGAGCGTCATCATGGCGAAAAAGGGGGCGTTCTCCTGACTGGGGACATTCTCCTATTTCGAGTCGAAATAGGAGAATGTCCCCAATTTCCATTCCAGGAGTATGTCCCCTGCCTTGTTACTTCACGTCCTTCCAGTATTCCTTCTTCAGCGCCCAGGCGAGCAGCGTGAAGAACAGCAGGAACGCGATGACCGGGTAGCCGAGCCGTGTGCGCTGCAGCTGCGCGGGCTCGCCGATGTAGTCGAGGAAGTTCACCGTGTCGCGCACGAAGCCGTCGAACTCCTCGGCGGTCATCGTGCCCGGCGTGCCCGGCTGGAACTTGTCGAAGTGCTTCTGCACGTTGCCCTGCGCGTCAGGATGCCCGACCCAGACGGCTTCCTGCACGCCCTGCAGCTTCCACAGCACGTGCGGCATGGCGGTGCCCGGCAGCACGATGTTGTTGACGCCGGTCGGCCGCGTCGGGTCGGCATAGAACGAGCGCAGGAACGTGTAGAGGTAGTCCGTGCCGCGGGCCCGCGCGATCAGCGAGAGGTCCGGCGGCACCGTGCCGAACCAGCGCTTGGCGTCGTCCGGGTTGATGCCGATGCGCATCGTGCCCTGCACGCTGTCGCCGGTGAACATCAGGTTGTCGATCACCTGCTGCTCGGTGAGCCCGAGGTCCGCCGCGATGCGGTTGTAGCGCACGTACTTGGCGGAGTGGCAGCCGAGGCAGTAGTTGACGAAGTTGCGCGCGCCGCGCTGCAGGGACGCCTGGTTCGAGACGTCGGCGTTGAAGCGGTCGAGCTGCGCCTCGGCGCCCGCTGCGAACGCCGCGAGCGGGGCCAGCGCGGCGGCCAGGACGAGGAGCTTAGTGCGCATGGTAGGTCACCCTCGTGGGCACGGGCCTGGTCTTGTCGATGCTCGTGTACCACGGCATCAGCAGGAAGAACGCGAAGTACACCGCGGCGAACACCCGCCCGGCGATCGCGTACGTCGGCGTCGGCGGCTGCATGCCGAGGTACCCCAGCGCAATGAAGCTTATGGCAAACGCCGCGACGAAGAACTTGAAGATCGGGCCGCGCTGGCGGATCGACTTCACCTTGCCGCGGTCGAGCCACGGGAGGAACACGAACAGCAGCACCGCGAGACCCATGAGCGCGGCGCCCAGCGGCTTGTTCGGCACCGAGCGGAGGATCGCGTAGAACGGCGTGAAGTACCACACGGGCGCGATGTGCGGCGGCGTCTGCAGCGCGTTCGCCGGCTCGAAGTTCGCGTGCTCGAGGAAGTAGCCGCCCATGGTCGGCGCGAAGAAGATCACGAGGCAGAACAGGATCAGGAACACCCCGACGCCCACCATGTCCTTCACCGTGTAGTACGGGTGGAAGCGGATCCCGTCGAGCGGGTGGCCGTCCGCGCCCTTCTGGCTCTTGATCTCCACGCCGTCCGGGTTGTTGGAGCCCACCTCGTGCAGCGCGATCAGGTGCGCGATCACGAGGAACACCAGCGCCAGCGGCAGCGCGACCACGTGCAGCGCGAAGAATCGGTTCAGCGTGACGTCGGAGATGTAGAAGTCGCCGCGGATCCACTCGGTGAGCGAGTCGCCGACGTACGGGATGGCGCCGAACAGCGACACGATCACCTGCGCGCCCCAGTAGGACATGTTGCCCCACGGCAGCAGGTAGCCGAAGAACGCCTCGCCCATCAGCAGGAAGTAGATCACCATGCCGAAGATCCACAGCAGCTCGCGCGGCTTCTGGTAGGAGCCGTACAGCACCGCGCGGAACATGTGCAGGTAGACGACGATGAAGAAGGCCGAGGCGCCGGTCGAGTGCATGTACCGGATCAGCCAGCCCCAGTCCACGTCGCGCATGATGTACTCGACGGAGCCGAACGCGTCGGCCGCCGCGGGCTTGTAGTTCATCGTAAGGAAGATGCCGGTCAGGATCTGGATGACCAGCACCAGCATCGCGAGGGAGCCGAAGTAGTACCAGAAGTTCAGGTTCTTCGGCGCGTAGTACTCCGCGGCCGACTCGTTCCAGAGCTTGGTCATCGGAAAACGCGCGTCGATCCAGGCGACCAGGCTGGCGAGGCGGCCGGTTCCCGCGGGGGCGGGAGTCTGGTTCGTGCTGCCCATCATGCGTTCCCCGATTCAGCGCCGATGAGGATGCGCGTGTCGCTCACGAAGCGGTACGGCGGCACCGGCAGGTTGGTCGGGGCCGGCACGTCCTTGAAGACGCGGCCCGACATGTCGAACTTGGAGCCGTGGCACGGGCAGAAGAAGCCGCCCGGCCAGTCGGCGGAAACCGTGGGGTCGCCCGCCTGGAACTTGTCGAGCGGCGCGCAGCCGAGGTGCGTGCAGACGCCGACCAGCACCAGGTACTCGGGCTTCAGCGAGCGGTTGGCGTTCTGCGCGAACTTCGGCTGCTCGGACTCCTTGGAGTCCGGGTCGCGCAGCCGCGCGTCGTGCCCCTTGATCTCCGCGAGCAGCTGCGGCGAGCGGTGCACGACGTAGATCGCCTTGCCGCGCCACTCGACCTTGACCATGGCGCCCGGCTCGAGCTTGCCCACGTCGACCTCGACGGGCGCGCCCATGGCCTTGGCCCGCGCGCTCGGCTTCCACGACGCCAGGAAGGGTACGGCCGCGAACGCGGCGCCGACGGCGCCGGTTGCGATGGTGGCGACGGTCAGGAAGTGACGCCTGCCCGTATCGACTTCTTCGGTCATCCAGCGCTCTCCTCGGCGGATTCGGGTGCGTGCCGGGGCGGACCGCGGGTGACCGCCATGGGCAGCAAGGAATTATAGCGGATCGCGGGGGCCGGTCAGCGGCCGCCCGACCGGGACGCTGGAATGGGTCTTGCCAGGGTGCGGCGGGTCGCTCCCCCGGGTCAAGGGTCACTTCCTGGCCCGGCCGATGCGCCGGATCTGCGCCCCCAGCCCGTGCAGCTTCTCCTCGATGCACTCGTAGCCGCGGTCGATGTGGTAAATGCGCTCGACCTCCGTCGTGCCGTCTGCTACGAGCCCCGCCAGCACGAGGCTCGCCGACGCCCTGAGGTCGGTCGCCATCACCGGGGCCGCGGTCAGCCGCGGCACGCCGCGGATGATCGCGGTGTTGCCTTCGAGGCGGATCTCGGCGCCCATGCGGCGCATCTCCAGCATGTGCATGAAGCGATTCTCGAAAATCGTCTCGACGATGGTCCCGACGCCTTCGGCCACCGTGTTGAGCGCCGCGAATTGCGCCTGCATGTCGGTCGGGAACCCGGGGTGCGGCGCCGTGCGGATGTCCACCGCGCGCGGCCTCCTCCCCCGCATGTCGACCTCCACGAAGCCTTCTCCGCGAGTGACGGTTGCGCCTGCCTCCTCGAGCTTCGCGAGGACTGCGTCGAGGTGCTCCGCGCGGGCCCCGCGCGCCCGGACCCGGCCGCCGGTGATCGCCCCGGCGACGAGGTAGGTGCCGGCCTCGATGCGGTCCGGCAGCACGTCGTAGCTCGTGGGGTGCAGCCGCTCGACACCGTCGATCACGATGGTGTCCGTGCCGTGGCCCGACACCCGGGCCCCCATCGAATTCAGGAACTGCGCGAGGTCCACGATCTCGGGTTCGCGGGCCGCGTTCTCGAGGATCGTGCGCCCTTCCGCCAGGCAGGCGGCCATCATCAGGTTCTCCGTGCCCGTGACCGTCACGGTCTCGAGCACGATGCGCGCGCCCTTCAGGCGTCCGGCCCGCGCCTTGATGTAGCCGTTCTCGATGTGGACGTCGGCCCCCATCGCCTGCAGGCCGGCGACGTGGATATTGACGGGCCGGGCACCGATCGCGCAGCCACCCGGCAGCGACACGTCCGCTGACCCATGGCGCGCCACCAGCGGCCCGAGCACCAGGATCGCCGCGCGCATGGTCTTGACCAGTTCGTACGGCGCGAACGTCTCGCGCGTCGTGCGCGGATCGACCTCGATGCGCATGCGCTCGTCCACCGTGACGCTCGCGCCCATGCGACCGAGCAGCTCGATCATCGTCGTCACGTCCTGCAGGTGCGGCACGTTGCCGATCGTGACCGGGCCGTCTGCCAGCAGCGCGCCCGCCAGGATCGGCAGCGTCGCGTTCTTGGCGCCGGAGATTCGCACCTCGCCGTCCAGGGGAACTCCACCGCGGATCTGCAACTTGTCCAAGGTGTCGCTCCGGTCAGCCCGGTCCGGGCGAGCCGCGCGCGGCCTGCCACTCGGCAGGCGTGTAGGCCTGGATCGAGAGCGCGTGGATCTCGCGGCCCATGCGCGGCCCGAGCGCCGCATACACGAGCTGGTGGCGCTGGATCGACCGCTTGCCGTCGAACTGCGCGGCAACGATGACGGCCTCGAAATGCGTGTCGTCGTCGGTCAGGACCCGGACCTGCGCGCCGGACAGCCCCGACTCGATCAACCGGGTCACCTCGTCTGCGGTCATGGGCGCAGCTCGCTTGGGGAAAATGCCAGTTTAACCCGCCGTGCCGCGGGCCGTGGCCCCGTCGGGATGCGGCCAGCCCGGCGCACCTCTAGACTATGCAGCGTCCGCCGAACGTCACCCCGCACCCCAGTCACCCACCTTCCGGCCACGCCGCTCACCCATGCCCGCCCCGGACCCTTCCATCGCCCGCGGACGCCAGGTCCTCGAGACCGAGGCCGGCGCCGTCGCGGCCCTCGCGAGCCGCCTCGGCGACGAGTTCGCGCGGGCCTGCGGGCTGCTGCTCGCCTGCAAGGGGCGCGTGGTCGTGACCGGCATGGGCAAGTCGGGCCACGTGGGCGGCAAGATCGCCGCCACGCTGGCCAGCACGGGCAGCCCGTCGTTCTTCCTGCACCCGGCCGAGGCGAGCCACGGCGACATCGGCATGATCACCGCGGGTGACGTGGTGATCGCGTTGTCCAACTCCGGGGAGACCGGGGAGTTGCTCACCATCCTGCCGCTGATCAAGCGCCTCGGCACTCCGCTCATCGCGCTGACCGGCAACCGCAACTCGACGCTGGGGCGCTACGCGACGGTGGTGCTGGACGTGAGCGTTCCGGCCGAGGCCTGCCCGCTCAACCTGGCGCCCACGGCCAGCACGACCGCAGCACTCGCGATGGGAGACGCGCTCGCCGTCGCGGTGCTCGAGGCGCGCGGCTTCACGGAGGAGGATTTTGCGCGCTCGCACCCGGCCGGCAGCCTCGGCCGGCGGTTGCTGCTGCTCGTCGAGGAAGTCATGCGGCGCGGCGACGACCTGCCCGCCGTCGGACCGGACACCCTGCTCAGCGCCGGGCTGCTCGAGATGAGCCGCAAGGGCCTCGGCATGACGACGATCGTCGATTCGAGTCGCCGCGTGCTCGGGATCTTCACGGACGGCGACCTGCGCCGGGCGCTCGACCGACAGATCGACGTGCACGCGACGCCGATGCGCGAGGTCATGACGGCGGGCGGCAAGGTCGCGAAGCCGCGCATGCTGGCCGCGGAGGCGGTGCGCATGATGCAGGACCACCGCATCACGGCCCTGCCCGTCGTCGACGACGCGGGCATCCTGGTCGGCGCGCTGAATGTGCACGACCTGCTGCGCGCCGGGGTGATGTGACCGTGGATGCCGTGCTCGATCGCGCGCGGCGCGTCCGCCTGCTGGTGCTGGACGTGGACGGCGTGCTCACCGACGGGCGGCTCTACATCGCCGCCTCGGGCGAGGAGTTCAAGGTATTCCACGTGCGCGACGGCGCCGGCATCGTCGCCGTGCAGCGCGCCGGGATCGCCGTTGCGATCATTTCGGGCCGCAACTCCGCCGCGGTGTCTCGCCGCGCGGAGGAACTCGGCATCCGTCACGTCCGGCAGGGCGTGGCCGACAAGGCTGCCGCGCTGCGCACGCTGCTGGGCGAGCTCGGCGTCGCGGCGGCGGAAACCGCGTGCGTCGGGGACGACACGCCCGACCTGCCCATGCTCGCGGCGGCCGGGCTTGCGATCGCGGTGGCCGACGCGCACCCTGAGGTACGGTCGGCCGCGCATTGGGTCACCCGAGTCAACGGGGGCTGCGGGGCCGTCCGCGAAACATGCGATCTCCTGCTCAGCGCCGCTACGTCCTGACGCAGCGCCTGGTCGCGGTCGCCGCAGTGACCGCCGCCCTCGCGCTGCTGTACGGCCTGTTCGGTCCGGAGCCGCCGGACGTCGAGAAGGGTGCGACGCCGCCGCAGCAGGGCTACTACCTGGTCGACACGACGATGACGGAGATGGGCCCGACCGGCCGCCCGAAAGTGATCGTGCACGCGCGGCATGCCGAGCAACAGCTCGCCGACCAGAGCGTGGACGCATCGGACATCACGCTCGACTCGCCGACGGACAAGTACGGCACCTGGCACGGCACGGCACTGCGCGGACACCTCACGCCCGACCGCAATACGATCCAGCTCGCGGGCGACGTGACCATGACGAGCCAACTCGAGCAGGGCGTCGCCGTGATCCACACGGAACACCTCGATTACGACGTCGACGACAGCGTGATCACCACCTCGGACGCAGTGGACGTGCGTCTCGGAGCGCACGTGCTCAAGGCGCGCGGGCTCCGCGCCGATATGAACGCGCAGACCCTCAGGCTAGAATCAGACGTCAATGGCCGCTTCACTCCCTGACGTCGCGCGCGTCCGCATCGCGGTCGCGCTGCTCTGCTGTGCCGCCGCGATCACGGCTTCGGGGGCCGTGGGTGCCGCTGAGTCGATCGAGTTGCCGCGACCGTCCAAGGACCTGCCGATCGACCTCGTGGCCGCGTCGTCCGACGTCGACTACAAGAACAACGCGCTGCGATTCCGGCAGCTCGTGGTCACGCAGGGCCCGCTCCGGGTCGAGGCGCAGGAAGCCACGGCGACCGGCCTCGACTTCACGAAGTCCGACTGGACGCTGACGGGCCAGGTCAGGATCACCATGCCCGACGGCAAGCTCACGGCCGATGACGCGCAGCTGGCCTTCCGCAACAACGAGATCGCGCGGGCCACGGCGCACGGTGCGCCGGCGGAATTCGAGCACAAGCTCAAGGACAGCCCGCAGGTCGTGAAGGGGCACGCCGATACCATCGACTACAACGTGCAGGCCGGCACGGTGCGACTGTCCGGCGCAGGATGGCTCACCGACGGCGACAACGTGATCCGCGGGGACACCCTCGTCTACGGTCTTGCAACCCAGCGCGTGCAGGCGAACCCGGACAGCGCGGTGCCCGGCGGCGTCCACATCACGATCAATCCCAAGAGCCAGGACAAGCCGGGCGGGAAGACCACGGACCAGCCCAAGGGCAAGCCGGACGCGCACCCATGAGCGTGTTGCGCGCCGAGTCCCTGGGCAAGCGCTACCGCTCCCGCAAGGTCGTCTCCGGCCTGTCGCTCGACGTGAGCTCCGGCGAAGTCGTGGGCCTGCTCGGGCCGAACGGCGCCGGCAAGACCACGGCCTTCTACATGATCGTGGGCCTGATCCCCTGCGACGAAGGGCGCATCCACCTCGACGACCGCGAGCTCACGCGCCTGCCGATGTATCGCCGCGCGCGCCTCGGCGTCGGCTACCTGCCGCAGGAAGCGTCGGTGTTCCGCAAGCTGTCGGTCGAGGACAACATCCGCGCGATCCTCGAGGTGCGCGAGGACCTCGACGACGAGGCGGCGCGCGAGGCCGCGCTCGATGCGCTGCTCGAGGAACTGCACATCGGGCACATCCGCACCAACGTCGGCATGAGCCTGTCGGGCGGCGAGCGCCGCCGCGTCGAGATCGCGCGCGCGCTCGCGGCCGAGCCGCGCTTCATCCTGCTCGACGAGCCGTTCGCCGGCGTCGACCCGATCTCGGTGGACGACATCCAGCGCATCATCCGGCACCTGGCCGCGCGCAACATCGGGGTGCTGATCACCGACCACAACGTGCGCGAGACCCTCGGCATCTGCAACCGTGCGTACATCGTCAGCGCCGGAAGTGTGATCGCTTCCGGATCCGCGCAGGAGATCCTTGCCAATCCTCAGGTGCGCGAGGTCTACTTGGGCCAGGATTTCAAGCTCTAGGAACGATGCTCAAGCCGGCCCTGCAGCTCAAGCTCGGTCAGCAGCTGACGATGACGCCGCAGCTGCAGCAGGCCATACGGCTGCTGCAGCTTCCGGTGCTCGAGCTGCAGGCCCAGGTGCAGGAGGCGCTCGAGAGCAACGTCATGCTCGAGGTCGAGGAGGAAGAGGAGCCGATCGACCTCGCCTCGCTCGACCAGCCCGCGCCCGCCGGCGAGGAAGGAGCTGAATCCGATACGGGCAGCGAGCCCGCCGACGAAGTCGTCGTCGAGATGGAGGATCCCTGGTCCGAGGTGTCCGCGGCGCCGGGCGAGGGCCGCTCCCAGGACGACGACGACCGGCCGCTCGAGTTCACGGACAACCGTGAACTCAACCTCCACCAGCACCTGGTCTGGCAGCTCGAGGTGAGCAAGCTCGACCCGCGCGAGGTCTGGATCGGCGAGGCGCTGGTCGATGCGCTGAACGACGACGGGTATCTCACCGAGTCCACCGCCGACATCGCGCGCAGCCTGAGCGCCGACCTGCCGGTGACCGAAGCCGACGTCGAGCGGGTGCTGGCATTCCTGCAGACGCTGGACCCGGCGGGCGTGGGGGCGCGGTCGGTCGCCGAGTGCGTCTGCCTGCAGCTCGGTCAGCTCGATGCGGGCACGGCGGGACGGGAACTCGCGCTGCGGATCGCCGCGCAGCACCTGCAGGAGGTGGCGAACCGCGACCTGCCGGGACTGCGCCAGAGGCTCGGTGTCGCGGAGGACGAGTTCCACGAGGCGCTGGCGCTGATCCGTGCGTGCAATCCGCGGCCGGGCGCGGCGTTCGAGAGCGCACCGCCCGAATACATCGTCCCGGACGTGTTCGTCCGCCGGACCCAGCACGGCTGGTCGGTCGAGCTCAACCCGGCGTCGGTCCCGCGCCTCAAGGTCAACCAGGGCTACGCGAGCCTGGTGTCGCGCTCGCAGGACTACGCGACGCTGCGCGCCCAGCTCCAGGAGGCGCGCTGGCTCATCCGCAGCCTCGAGATCCGCGGCGAGACACTGCTCAAGGTCGCCCGCTCGATCGTGCAGCGCCAGGCCGCCTTCCTCGAGCAGGGCGAGGAAGCCATGCAGCCCATGATCCTGCGCGACGTGGCCGAGGCGGTCGGCATGCACGAGTCGACGATCTCGCGCGTGACGACGGGCAAGTACATGCACACGCCGCGCGGCATCTTCGAGTTCCGGTTCTTCTTCTCGAGCCACGTGAGCGGCGCCGGCGGCGAGGACGTGTCGTCGGTCGCGATCCGCGCGCGCATCCGCAAGCTGATCGCGGACGAGCAGCCGGGCAAGCCACTGAGCGACGCGCAGCTCGCCGACGTCCTCGCGCGCGAGGGCGTCAAGGTCGCGCGGCGCACCGTCGCCAAGTACCGCGAGGCCCTGGGACTCGCGTCGTCCAGTGAGCGGCGCCACGCGGCCGCGGGCTGAGATGCGCCTCATCATCGTGAGTGGCCTGTCGGGCTCCGGCAAGAGCGTCGCGCTCAACATGCTGGAGGACCTCGGCTACTACTGCGTGGACAACATCCCGGCAGGACTGCTGCCGGCGTTCATCGCCTACACGGTCCGCACCAGCGAGCCGTCCTACCGCCTGACGGCCGTCGGGGTGGATGCCCGCAACCGGCCCGAGGACCTGGCCGACGTGCCGCGGCTGGTCGCCGAACTGCGGCGCAGCGGCATCGGCTGCGAGCTGCTGTTCCTGCGCGCGGGCAACGACGTGCTGCTCAAGCGGTTCAGCGAGACGCGCCGGCGCCACCCGCTGAGCCGTGAAGGCCTCGGCCTGCAGGAGGCGCTGGAGCAGGAGCAGCGGCTGCTTGCGCCGGTCGCGACCGCGGCCGATCTCACGGTCGACACGTCGAGCCTGTCGATGCACGAGCTGCGCGACATGATCCGCGAACGCGTGGTGGAGCGGCCAGCCGCCGGGCCGTCGCTGCTGTTCGAGTCCTTCGCGTACCGCAACGGCGTGCCCGACGACGCGGACTTCGTGTTCGACGCGCGGTCGCTGCCGAACCCGTACTGGGAGCCGGCGCTGCGCGACTTCACCGGTCGCGACGAGCCGGTCCGGCAATTCCTCAGCCGGCAGGAGGAAGTCGCGCGATTCCAGGCGGACGTGACGGCATTCCTCGAGCGCTGGATGCCGTCGCTCGCACGCTCGAACCGCAGCTACCTGACGATCGCCGTCGGCTGCACGGGCGGCCAGCACCGCTCGGTGTACCTCGCCGAGCAGCTCGCGGCGCATTTCAACGCGAGCCTGGGGCAGGCGCTGGTGCGCCACCGCGACCTCGCGGGCCGTCGGCACGAATAGTCGCGCGACGCGAGCTGGCGTCGCCGAGCACGCAGTCCGCGCGGACAGCCGGCATGGGCCGGCCGAGGGGAGGTCTTCCGCGCTCCGGGTCTACCGCGCTTCGAAAACTCCGGCCGGGGACGGCTCGGAGTTTTCGGCGACCCTTGCGCCGTCGGGTCCGCGGCAAAATTTCGGCGGTGACTGCCGACCCATCGGCCCAGCCGCGGACCTGCGACGTCGCTGCGGCGTCCGACACGGAGCGCGGAAGACCTCCCCTCGGCCGGCCTCGCATTCCTGCTCCGCGTTCGCGCTGCATCGCGGTCGCGCAATGCGCCTCGCCGCGGCGACTGCGACGTCGTAAAGTGCGCCGGCCATGAACGCGGAACTCCACCCCATGCGGATGAGCCGGCTCGCAACGCTGAAGCGGGCGCTCGAGCAGGGCACCGGCCGCCAGGTCCAGCGCCTGGTGAACTCGCTGCATCCGGCCGAGGTGGCGTCGCTGCTCGAGTCGCTGCCGCACGCGCAGCGCGACCTCGTGTGGGACCTCGTCGACCCGGAACTCGAGGGCGACGTGCTCGTCGAGCTGAACGACGAGGTCCGCGCCGACCTGATCCAGGAGATGGGCACCGAGGAACTGGTCGCGGCGACCGAGGGCCTCGAGGTCGACGACCTCGCGGACCTGCTCGCTGACCTGCCGGAGACGGTCAACCAGCAGGTGCTGCGGTCCATGGACTCGCAGGACCGCGAGCGCCTCAAGGCCGTGCTCGCCTACGACGCCGACACGGCCGGCGGCCTGATGAACACCGACACGGTCAGCGTCCGCCCGGACGTGACGCTCGAGACCGTGCTGCGCTACGTGCGGATGCGTGGCGAGCTGCCCGAGCGCACCGACTCGCTGTACGTCGTGAATCGCCACGACCGCTACCTCGGCACGCTCGCGCTGCCGCGGATCCTGACCGAGGATCCCGATCGCACCGTCGGCGAGGTCATGGACGCGGCGGCCGAGGCGATCGCTCCCGAGACACCGGCGAGCCAGGTCGCAAGCCTGTTCCAGGATCACGACCTGCTCTCGGCGCCGGTGGTGGGACCGGAGGGACGCCTGCTCGGTCGCATCACCGTCGACGACGTCGTGGACGTCATCCGCGACGAGGCCGACCACTCCGTGATGAGCATGGCCGGCCTCGACGAGGACGCCGACATGTTCGCCGGGGTCGTGCCGAGCGCGCGGCGCCGCGGCGTGTGGCTCGGCATCAACCTCGCCACCGCCTTCCTCGCGGCGTGGGTCGTGGGCCTGTTCGAATCTACGATCCAGAGCATCGTCGCACTCGCGGTGCTGATGCCGATCGTGGCCAGCATGGGCGGCGTGGCGGCCACCCAGACACTGACGCTGATCGTGCGCGGGCTCGCGCTCGGCCAGGTGGAGCGAGCCAACGCACGCTGGCTCATGGCGAAGGAGATCGCGGTCGCGCTCCTGAACGGGCTGGCCTGGGCCACGGTCGTCGCGGTCGTCGCGCTGGCCTGGTTCCGCAACTGGAAGATCGCAGCCGTGATCT
>DAOMFD010000004.1:0-18704 GCA_035429605.1 Steroidobacteraceae bacterium
GCGCCGGGCCCCGACAACCTGATGGTGCTGGCGCTGGGCGCGTCGCGCGGGCGGACTCGCGGCATGGCGTTCGGACTCGGTTGCGCTCTCGGATGCCTGAGCCACACGGTGCTCGCGGCGATCGGCGTCGGTGCGGTGATCGCGGCATCGCCGATGGCGTTCACCGTGCTCAAGGTCCTGGGCGGGCTGTACTTGCTGCGCCTCGGCTGGCAGGCGCTGCGCAGTGGTGGGTCAATCCGGCCGAGCGAGGCCGGCGAGACGGTCGAATCGCTGCTCAGGATGTTCTCGCGCGGCCTCGTCGCCAACGCCATCAACCCGAAGGTCGTGATGTTCTTCCTCGCCTTCCTGCCGCAATTCGTCGTGGCGAGTCGGGGGGACACCGCGTGGCAAATCGCTCAGCTCGGCCTGGTCTTCACGGCGCAGGCGGCCGTCATCTTCGGGCTGCTGGGTTATTTTGCTGGCGCCATCGGGCAGTGGCTCGGCCGGCATGAAAGGGCCGGGCTGTGGCTCGACCGTGTCGCCGGCACCGTGTTGATCGCGCTGGGACTAAAGCTGCTCGTGTCGCGCTGAGCGCAGGCATCGGAGCGCGGCTCGTGCCTAGTCAATCCGGGCCGGTCTTCCTTCAACCGGCTCTCGGGCGAATTCGCTGCCGGCGCGACCGTTCGACCATCGAGAGCCACACGTCGGGCGGATTCCAGCCGACGCTGTTTCTCTCCATACACTGAGCTGGCGACCGGCGATCGACTGTCGTGCCGTCGTTCCGTGATGGATCCAGAGGGTGGGCCCGCCGAATCCATGACTCGGATGCGTTCGTTTCCGCTGTGCCGTTCATGCGCGTGTCCTCCTTCGGGCACGCATGATGCGGGGGGATTGTTACTGGGGAGTGACTGGGTGATCCTTCCCAAACTAGACAGCGGCAATCAATCGACTTGTCGCATCCCTAAGGGAAACTCCGACCTACCAGCACTGACGATGGAGCGGACGCTGCGGGTGCATTTCCTGTAGCGGTGGTTGAGTCTAGGTGACCCCGCGGTCGATACGAGAGTTCGCCGCCATCGATCCCGGACGGGAGGCGATTCCCGGCGAGACGACGGTGTGCAGGTTCCGCCTGCCGCTTGAGCGCCATCAGCTCGGGCCGCAGATCCTCGCGACCGTGAATGCCCACCTCAAGCGCAGCGGCATCAAGATCAGCGCCGGCGCGATCGTCGACGTGCTGGCCTAGCCGGTGCACGTGCGTATCGACGAACTCAACAAGCTCGTCGACTTCTAGAGGTCGCGATTGCGATCCAACGTCGGGCACTGGATCGGGGTGATCAAGCGCCTCCTCGGCTTCTAAGAGGTACGCCACCCCGGCTTGGCGCAGACCGGCATCGACTCGAGGTTACTGCGGCACTCGCCGACCGGTTCCTGGTGCGGCGACAACTACTGCGATCGCAGGAGTGATGTCGATATACGTTGGCGACAGTGTTCACAAATAGTTGACGTTTCAGCTGAAACGTTACGCGGCGGCCAAATTCGCCTGCCGCACGCCTTCGACCCGGAATCCGTTACTCTCATCGACGGTCATTCAGACATTGCCTTACGTGTCGGACGGTGGCCTACCCTGTGACCCGCGCCGACACTCCTCGTAACGGATTCCAAGACAGTCGAGACCCTCTTTGATCTTGCAGAAAATCGCCTCGCGTTCCTCGTCACTTATGGTCGCCAGGGCGCCGCCAGCCTTTCGGATCGTAAGCGAATCTGGGTAGATTCCGGTGACAAGAGCAAAATCGGCATCCAAAACCGCTGTGATTTCACCGCGCGCGTACTCGATTCGATCTCGACTGCCGACCTGCACAATTGCGCCATCGGTGTCTCTCGCCCGCTGCGGTGCGATGCGAGTGAACATCAGTGGCCTCCTGTAATGACGTTCACTATTTCTGGATTTCGAAGAAGTGCTGGGTATTCAACCGTACTGAAGATGCTACTGACCCTCGTGCCACTGACAAAGCCAAATACGCTGCCGGACGCTCCGTCGGCAAATCTCGTAGACACGCGCGACCAAACCTGAACGGCCTGTTCAGCGGAAATCGGGCTGTTGGGGCCGAAAAGCTGTTGCTGGTCCAACCAATTGCCGCCAGGCGTCATTTCAAGCGTGCTCCTTCCATTGGCGGTAGCAAACTCTTCAGCTAGCGCGCGATTCCCGGGCCCGGAATAGAATACAGCCCCATTCCTCGCGGTCCGGATATCAAGCGTTTCGGCTCGCCGCATGAGTCGGTTGAAGGCGGCCTTGCTCCCTGACACCTGTCGTGCCCGAGCAAGGTTCCCCGCGACGCGCGCCAGAGGTATGGCGCCAGCAGCCAGGCCTTCGCATACCTTCGATACGCCGCAGATTGCCAGTCCGGCATCCAGGACTGCGGTGCCGTACCGCCGGTCCCTCGCCGAGTCATATGCGTCGATGGCGTCGTACATCGGCGCCAGGATCAGGACGTCGACCGCATTGTTCCCGAGATCAATGAACAACTGCTCGAGAATCTCGCCTGCGTAAGGATCGTCGGCGCCAGTCTCGTTGACCCAGCTCGACGTCGGGGCGCCGCTCCGCAGAATCGGCGATCCTGCCGCCGACAGCACCCACCCGCCGCACGCGACCGTGGACTGCCCCGGCCCGCACATGACTCCGCCGGTCTGCGCCGACTGGCCCGGCATTGCACTGGCGGGTGGCACGTAACGGTCGCCTCCGCCGAACAACAGGTCGCCGACCGTCTTGATGACGGAGCCCACCACCGAGACCGTCAGGACGCCGCCGGTGGGATCGAGTCCGGACGGATCGGTGAGCACCAGCGGCCGGTTGCCCGCGTAGGCGTACGGATTGACCGTCTGGCTGTTCCCGAGATCGCCGATGACCGGATCCACCGACAGGAATCGTCCCGTCCCCGGGTCGTAGACACGCCCGTTCATGTGGATCAGCGCGACGTTGTCGAGGTGCTCGTGGCCGGTGTAGCCGTGGCGCGTGCTGTTGGCGATGCCCGCCCAGTCGGGCGTCGTGCCGGAACTCCAGTCGCCCCCGCGCCGCCCGCCGAAGGCGTCGAAGCTCGTGCGCGCCGTGACGCTGCCGCTGGCATCGAGCACGGTATCCGTGCCGCCCAGGTGGTCGGCGAGCGCGTAACTCGTGGAACCGGTGCCGTCCGAGTTTCGCGACACGACGATCGCCACGCCGGAAGGCGTGTACGCGTAATGGCGCCAGTAGGTCCGGCCCGTCGACGTCGTGCTCTCCTTCTCCAGCAGCCCGCCGACGTAGTACGTCGTCTCGGTGCCATTCGCGTACGAGGCGACCTGCTTCCAGCGCCGGTGGTCCGGCCCGTAGCTGAACTGGCTCTGGTAAGTGACACCGTCGATCGGCTGCGCGAGTTGAACCGGCAGGTTGAACGAGGCCCAGGCCTGCGATGCGCCGTCGCGGGTGACCTGGTTGCCGTTGGCGTCATAGGCGTAGGTGTGGCTGCCGGCCGCGGTCACGGCGTGCGGATGTGCGGCGCTGCCGTAGGTGTAATTGCCGACGTCCGACCGACTGGTGACGTTGCCGGATGCGTCGTAGGCGGCAGCGAAATTTGCGACGCCGTTGAGCGTGGATGACTGCACGCGATCCAGCGCATCGACGGTGAATGTCTCGGTGAGGCCCTGGTTCAGGTCCTGCCGCTGCGTGAGGTTCCCGGCCGTGTCCCACTGGTAGGCGAGGTTCTGCCGATTGCCGGTTGCCGGCAGGACTCCGGACTGGCGGCTCACTATTTCGCCGGTCCATGCCTTGTATCCGGAGGCCACCCTGAGCAGGCCCGCCCCGAGGGTTTCGAGGGTCGGGAGCGAGTCGTCGTTCGCCTGGTTCAGTGTCCACAGCGTGCGGGTGGACGCGGGTGCGTCGGTGACGTCGGTGACCTGCACCGGCTCGCCATAGCTGTACGCGTACCGGATCTTGAACCTGGCACCCGCCTGCCCGGTCGGCGTCGGACTCGACGGGTACGTGAGTGTGTCCAGCGCGCCCGCCGAGTTGTACGCGAAGTCGTACTGGTAGGACTGGTCGGTGACGATCGTGCGACTCGCCACCCTGCCCGCACCGTCGTACGCAAGATTCTCCGCATAACCATAGCCAGCGGCCGACTGCAGACGCCCGATGTTGTGGGCGGCAGCCGACGCTCCCCAGGTCCACGTGCTCGTGCCGTCCGGCTCCGTGCGGGCGACCGGGCGACCGAGTGCATCGTAGGCGACCGAGAACGACTGCCCGCGCGCATCGGTCCACCCGACCAGTTCGTTCAGCGAGTCGGCGGCGAACGTCCACGTGCCGCGGTCCGCATCGGCCCACTGCGTGCGGAATCCGCGCAGGTTGTACCAACCGGCCGAGACCGCACCGATCGGATCCTGCACGCGATTCAGGTTTCCGAAGGCGTCGTAGTCATAGCTGGTCGTGCCGCCTGGCGGCGGATCGACGACGCGTCGCAGCCTTCCCTCGACGTCCACGACCCGCGTGCGCGTGCGCCCCAGCGCGTCCGTCGCGCGCATCGTCCGGCCTGCATATGCGAATGAGCTCGCTCGATCGACCGCTCCGTTCGGCTGGTAGAGCTTCCGTGCGGTGACGCGGTCGAGCACGTCGTACGTCCAGCCGACGTAGCCGTTGGCCGGGCCAGACGTCGGCCGGTAGCGCGTGACCGGACGCCCGAGACTGTCGTACTTCCAGGTCTCCGCGACCCAGGCGCCGAGCGCGCGCATGTACTGGCTCGAGCGCGGGCGCTCGAAGCCGTCGAAGAGCTGCTCGCGCTGGTCGTAGACTTCGCCGGCCGAGCCCCTGGACGTCTCGTAGACGTGAAACCTGAGGTCCCCCTGGCCCCAGCATGGCCCGGTGCTGCAGGACTCGAAGGCCCATGACGTGGTGGTCTGGTCGGGCCGCGTCTCGAGCACACGCCGCCCGAAGTCGTCGTACTGCCAGGTCGTCGTGACGCCATTCGGATCCGTCACCGAGACCGGAACGCCGAAGTCGTACTGGTAGCTCACGCGCGTGGCCTGACCCAGCGCGTTGGTCAGCGTCTCCGGCAGCTGGCAGCGAGGCCCGTAGTCGAATCTCGTGGTGCGCGCGGGCATTGCGGCCCCAGTCGAGGCCGAGCCCACGACCTGCACCGAACTCACGTTGCCGCAGCCGTCGAACGCCAGGGTCGTCGTGACCTTGAGCGACGGCGTGGCCGGCTCCAGGACCTGTTGCCAGATCCGGCACGCGCCCGTGTCCACGGTGTATGCGACCGTGCGTGCCTGAGACGGCTGCCCGGGTATCGTGCGTGTGACGACGGACGACACCGGCAGGCCCAGGCAGTTGCTCGTAGCGTCGTTGGCGTACGTGGTGACGGTAATCGACTGCCAGCTCGACCCTGAGAACGGCGAAGCCGGGTCCTTGTCCGTGACGACACGCTGGACCTGCGTGCGATTGCCGTAGCCGTCGCCGTACGCATACGTCTCCGTCGCCTGCGTGACCGCCTGACCGTCGAGAGCGCCGCCTGCCTCGTATCGTGTCTCGACCGCACTCGCGAGGTGCGGGAACGCGCGCTGCTCAAATCCGGCGCCCAGCGACTGCCAGGCGGGAGTCGCACTCCATTCGCTCACCTTCGACGCAAGGTTCGATTGCAGGACGACGCGCCGCGTGTGCAGGCCCGTGTAGGGAAACGCGCGCTCGAAATAGTCGTACGTGTACAGGCCGCTGCGGGAGTCGTAGCTGCGCCGCGAACCGAATCCCTCGAACCCGCGTCCCTGCAGGTGCACGCGCGCGCCAAAGTACTGGAAGAGATTCTGATAGGTTCCGCCGGTGCCATCCGACGCGGCGACCTGGCTCACCACGTACAGCGGACCGGCGTAGTCGACCTCCGGGAAGGCTGCGTCGGCGTGCTTCGTGTAGTTGCCGCTCGCGATGGAGACGTACGACGCGCCCTGCGACATCCCGAAGCCGTCGCTGAACGATGTCGCGAGGTCCGCGGGCACACCCGGCGCATTGTGCAGGTTGTACTTGATGACTCCGCCGCGGGCATCGTCGCGCCAGGCGAGGTCCGTCTTGCCGTCTCCGTCCGCGTCGACGACGAACCACGCCGTCTTGTCCGGGGCAGGCATGCCGATGGCCACCGGCGCGGCTGCGCCGATGCCGGTCGAGCGCACCACATACCAGGTATTGCTGAACCACGAGCTGGTGGCGGCCTTGACGTACAGGAGGTCGGTGCGGCCGTCTCCATCGACGTCCGCGGGCAGCACGGTCGCATTGCCGTTCGCATCCCGGGCCATGCCGACCGCGCCGGTCGGGATTTCCGTGAACTCGCCGTTGCAGTTCGAGACCAGGACGCTCGATACCTGCAGGAAGTCCGAGCAGCCGTCGCCGTTCCAGTCGACGATCACGATGCGGCCGTCCGGCCAGAAGTCGCGTTGCGCTCCCTCCGTGAACGGCGCGTCGAAGCCGTTGGACAGCAGCGGCGTCAGCCGTGACGCGCCGCCCTTCACGGTGGCAACCATGTGCACCGCCAGGTCGGCACGACCATCGCCGTTGATATCGGCGACGTTGTTGTAGCTGCGCGGGCTGACGTAGCCGCCGCTCACGGTCCAAAGCGTCACGCGACTGGCAGCGAATGCCACCGACGCGCCCACGCCCGGCACGGTGACGTTGCGGCGACCCTGCAGCGTGGCCGGCGAGGAAGACACGTGCGACAAGAGGTCATCGAGGCCATCACCGTCGACGTCGGCGGCGAGATACTCGCCGTCCGGGACGATCGCGACGGGTGTCAGCCGGATCGCCGTGCCTTCGCAGGCGACGAGCACCCACGATCCGCTCTGCTCGACGAGGACCTGCGTGCGGCCGTTGCCGAGGAACCGTCCCGTGATCACGTGCGCCGCGACGGTGGACGTGACCCCGGTGTCGACGGGACTTGCGTAGCCGCCGGGCCGCGCCAATGCGATCCACCAGCCGAGGCTGCCGCTGCTGACCGCACGCGGAAGCACCAGGTCCGACAAGCCGTCGCCGTTCAGGTCCACCGCACGGGTGGCAGCGCTGGCACTCGCAACCGCTCCCGTGCTGGCGGCCGTCGACGCCCAGCCTGTCGCGCCCTGCTGGTACGTGACGACGGTCGGCGCGAGGCAACTCGTCGGCGAACACTCCTGCACGCTGCGCAGCTGCAGGCGACCGGTCGCCGGTCCCTGGGCGTAGGACAGCCTGTAGGACTTGATCGTCGCCCCGCTCGAGACGCTGGCGACCGTGATCGTGTCGAGCTGGTTTGGCTCCCTGACCACGCTGCCGGCCAGGTATCCTGCGACGATGTCGCTCGCGGGTCGCGCGGAGTACGCGAACGACACGCGATAGAAGGGGCCCTGGCCGGTGGCCGTCACCGGGTAGGTGATCGACGAAACGCGAATCGTGCCGTTGGTGTAGGCGCCATTGCGTGCGTCGTTCGCATAGGAGATCGCGATGCTGTTGCCGCTGGTCGTAGCGGCGCGATCGCGGATCCTCGACAGCGCCCAGGTGCGGACCGTGCCGCTCGAACCGGCGTACACCTGCGAGTCGGAGGCCGTACCGAATTCGTACACGAGCCCGTTCTTGCTGGTGACCGTGAACGACGCCGGGCCATTGCCGGCGATGCCGCTGGCGACGATCTTCGAGAACGACTCGACTTCCGTGGCGTATACGGAATCGGGCGCGCCGTAGCTGCCGCTCACCAGCTTCAGCTGCCGGCCGTCGAGGCAATAGCGGTCGGCGAGCGCGTTGCCGACCGCGGCTGGAGCGCCGTCCTGCGCGATCGTTCGATTGCAGCGCGTGATGACGGAGAGCCCGGACAGCGCCCAACCCTGCCCCAGGACGCCGTTGCCGGCGCGGCTGTTGTACACGAGCGCGAGGTCGAGGCCGACGCTGCCGACACCCGGCGGAGTCCAGATCGGGATGCGGTAAGTCGCTGCGCCGGAGCTGGTGACCCCGAAGCTACCCGGCGTGCGGCCGGCGGCCGTCGCCGCCGCGACCGAAGCCAATGGCTGGGTCGGCACGGGGTCGGGCGGCACGATCGGCTCTGGCTCGACCCCGATGACGTCGGAGGACGGCAGATCCGTCGGTGCCTCGACCACGAATCCATCGGGCGACGGCGACTGGGTTTCGATCGCCCAGCCGGCGCCGGCGAGCAGCGTCAGTGCGCACGCGGCGGCAGCGGTGGCCAGGATGCGGATGGAATCGGCCGATCGCGACCCTGGGCTCGCGTCGATTCGGGTATCGCGAGCCAGACGCTGGACTGCACGAGCGTTGCGCATGTGACCTCCTTGTCCGCCGCGGGCGTCGCGACTGCGACCACCCGCCTGTGAACGGCGACTTCCTGTCGCCGGTCGCTCGCCGGGGCGGGCATCCTGCCCATTCTCGGAAAGCACGCGCAGGCTACGGGCCGGCGACCGCTCGGTCACTCGTGATTTCTGGCCGGAACGTGCAGTTATGCCGCGGCGCGCGCCCGGCCTGCGATCACGCCGGATGGATGAACGCGTCTGCGCGCGTCCGGCCGGCCGCCGTCAGAATTCCTTCTGCACCAGGAAATAGAACGTCGCGTCCGGCGACGCCTCCACCTGGATGTCCTCGTTCATGCCGAGGTCGAAGCGCCAGCCGTGCTCGGTGCGCCACGTGCCGCCGTAGCTCAGCACGATCGCATCGCCGGACAGCCCGTTCTGCGGCACGTCGAAGACCTTGGAGTTCGCGTAGAACTGCACGGTGAGATCGAGCCTGCGCCACGCGTTCCACGTCACGCCCGCAAGACCCGCGACGACGAAATTCTCCTGCTCGCCCGGCAGGATGTCGCCGTTGCCGAGATACACGGCATCCACCTGCCCGAACAGCTGCCATTTCTCTGCGAGCTGCGTCTGGCCCGCGACGCTCAACGCGACGTCGGTCCCGCCGCTGCCGAGCAGGTAGTCGCTGTCGCCTGTCGGCAGGTCCACCGTCAGCCACGCCGACAGCGCGGACTTCTCGTTCGACATCAGCTGGTAGCCCGTACGGATGGGGATGTCCGCGATCCCCGACCCGCTGTCGTCGACGTGCAGCAGCACTTCGCCGTCACGCTGGTAGTCGATGAGCAGCCGGTCCTTCGGCATGTTCTTGCGCGGCCCTTGCGGCAGGTTCCAGAAGTCGTGCCAGTTGTCGATGAAACCATCGAGGCTGCCGCCGCTCAGGTCGCGCCACGGCAGCTCCACCATCAGCGACCAGTCCTGCCACGGCGAGTATTCCAGGCGCAGGCGGACGTCGACGGTCTCGGCGTCGAGGGTGAAGTCGTCCTGGCCGGACGAGTCCAGGCTGGCCGAGTTCGACCAATTCACGTCGAGGGCTGCACGCCCGTGGCCGGCGTCGGTCAGTCGGGCTGGCAGCGGCATCGGCAGCCCGTACGGCAGGGTCAGCGGATTCTGGTTGCGCGTGATGAGTGGCTCGGCCTGCGACGACTGCGCCGCGGCGCCAGCGAGTGCAAGCGTGGCGGCGGCAAGGACTGCGCCGCGAATGCAGGATCCGCACGGGCGGATGCGAGGCGTGCTGTTCATTGGATTCCCCGCAATGACGGCCTCGGAGTCTAGGCGACTTCCGCCGGCCGGCCATCGTGGAATCTTCAGATGGGGACATTCACCATTTTCCGGCCGGAAAATGGTGAATGTCCCCAATTCAGGCCAGGCGCAGCACTTTCGCGCCGCGCACCCGCTGCGTCTTGAGGTCGAGCAACGCCCGGCCGGCATCACGCAGGTCGTAGGTCTCGACCTCCGGGCGCAACGGGATCTCGGCCGCGAGCGCCAGGAACTCCCGCACGTCGACGCGCGCCACGTTCGCGACGCTCCGGACCTCCTTCTCGAGCCAGAGATGCCGCGAATAGTCGAGATCCAGCAGGTGCCCCTTGTCCGCGTCTTCCTTGCGGATCGCATTGACGACCAGCCGACCACCCGGCTCGAGCTGCTCGAGCGCGCCGAGCACCGGCAACCATGCGGGCGTCGTGTCGATGATCGCGTGCAGCTTCACGGGAGCCCGGTCCGTCGTGTTGCCCGCCCAGGTCGCGCCGAGTTCCAGCGCGAATGCGCGCTCCTCCGGGTGCCGCGCGAAGACATATACGCGCGCCGATGGGTATCGATGTCTCACCATCTTCAGCACCAGGTGGCCGGAGCCGCCGAAGCCGGTTAGCCCGAGGCGCATTCCGTCGCGCACACCGGCCAGTCGCAGCGAGCGATAGCCGATCGCGCCCGCGCACAGCAATGGCGCGGCGTCGATGTCGGAGATCGCGTCGGGAATCGGGTGCACGAACTCGGCCGGCGCGGTCATGTACTCGGCGTAGCCGCCGTTGACGTCACGCCCAGTCGCACGAAACCCCGGACAGAGGTTCTCGTTACCCGCGGTGCACTGCTCGCAGTGCCCACACGCCGAGAAGATCCAGGCGACGCCGACACGATCCTCGATCCTCGGCCGCGCAGAAATTGGCAAGTCGGTGCCTGGCACCGAATCGCCGTATTCAATGATGCGGCCGACGGCCTGGTGCCCGGGAATCACGGGGAGTCGCGGCGGCGCAGTTCGGCCCTCGATCTCGTCGAGTTCCGTGTGACACACGCCGCAGGCGGCGAGGCGCAGCAGGACTTCGCCCGGCGCGGGCTCGGGCACGGGCACGTCGGCGAACTCGAGCAGGGCTCGGCCCGCCACGACCGGCCCCAATTCGCGCAGCAGCATCGCTTTCATGGTCGTGATGGCTCGACGGGACGGGTAAATGTCGCGGCTCAGTAAATCACCACCGACCGGATGCTCTCCCCTCTGTGCATCAGGTCGAATGCGTCGTTGATGCGCTCGAGCGGCATGGTGTGCGTGATCATCGGGTCGATCTGGATGCGCCCTTCCATGTACCAGTCCACGATGCGCGGGGTGTCGGTGCGTCCGCGCGCGCCGCCGAAGGCCGAACCCTTCCACACGCGGCCGGTGACGAGCTGGAACGGACGCGTCGAGATTTCCTTGCCCGCCTCTGCCACGCCGATGATGACGCTCGTGCCCCAGCCACGATGACAGGCCTCGAGCGCCTGGCGCATGACGGCGACGTTGCCCGTGCAGTCGAACGTGTAGTCCGCGCCGCCGTCGGTGAGGGTGACGAGGTGCTGCACGAGGTCGCCCTCGACCCGCTTCGGGTTGACGAAGTGCGTGATGCCGAAGCGCCGTCCCCACGATTCCTTGGCGTCGTTCACGTCCACGCCGACGATCTTCGCGGCGCCGACCATCCTGAGGCCCTGCACGACGTTGAGCCCGATGCCACCGAGCCCGAACACCACGCAGTTGGCGCCGGCCTCGACCTTCGCGGTGTTGACGACCGCGCCCACGCCGGTGGTGACGCCACAGCCCACGTAGCACGCCTTGTCGAACGGCGCGTCGTCGCGGATCTTCGCAACCGCGATCTCGGGCAGGACCGTGTAGTTCGAGAACGTCGAGCAGCCCATGTAGTGGAAGATGGGCCGACCCTTCAATGAAAAGCGAGTCGTCCCGTCCGGCATCACGCCCTTGCCCTGCGTCGCGCGGATGGCGGTGCAGAGATTGGTCTTGCGCGACAGGCACGACTTGCACTGCCGGCACTCGGGTGTGTAGAGCGGGATGACGTGGTCGCCCGGTTTCACGCTCGTGACTCCCGGGCCAATCTCGACCACGACGCCCGCGCCCTCGTGACCCAGGACCGACGGGAAGATGCCTTCGGAATCGAAACCGTCGAGCGTGTAGGCGTCGGTGTGGCAGATGCCGGTGGCCTTGATCTCGATCAGCACCTCGCCGGACTTCGGTCCGTCGAGGTCCAGCTCGACGATCTCGAGCGGCCTCCTGGCTTCGAATGCGACGGCGGCCCGGGTCTTCATCGGTGATCACTCCCGCGGCAAAGGTTGCCGGTCACGGCGCAGCTATCGTGCCGCGTGCGCCTTCGTGTACTGTGCGGCAAACGAGCGTGAAAACGCCAGTCCCCGGGGAACTGCGATGGCGGACTTGGTCGAGTGCGGCGCTTGCGACATCGTGAACCGTTGAGCCAGGCGTCGCCATGAACGGCGAAACGCAGGTCTCACGTACGACGGTCGACGAGTGGGCCTGGGATCCTGCGACGAACCCGCTGCCGGCGTCCGTGGACGTGGCGATCATCGGGGG
Organism: Steroidobacteraceae bacterium; assembly: GCA_035429605.1. Classification (GTDB taxonomy): domain Bacteria; phylum Pseudomonadota; class Gammaproteobacteria; order Steroidobacterales; family Steroidobacteraceae; genus RPQJ01. The sequence goes on from DAOMFD010000004.1 coordinate 12,143, forward strand.
CGGGATCGTCGGCTGCTGCGCGGCCTGGTTCCTGGCCAGAGAAGGCCTGTCGGTTGGCCTGTTCGAGAAGGGCCGTATCGCAGGCGAGCAGTCGGGCCGTAACTGGGGCTGGGTGCGGCAGCAGGGACGCTCGCCCGTCGAACTGCCGATGATGATGCGCAGCCGGCGGCTGTGGCCGGAGCTGCAGCGCGAACTCGGCGAGGACCTTGGATTCCGGCAGGGCGGCTGCATGTACCTGGCCGCGACCCAAGTGCAGTTGGACGTGATCAGCCCGTGGCTGGTGGTCGCTCGCGAGCATGGCCTCGACACGCGTTTGCTCACCCGTTCCGAGCTCGGCGGAGTTCTGCGCGGCGATCTCACCAAGTGGGCGGGAGCGCTCTACACGGCCAGCGACGGACGCGCCGAGCCGAATCGCGCCGCCCCGGCCATTGCGCGCGGTGCGCGGCGTGCGGGTGCACACATCATCACCGGATGCGCGGTGCGCGGATTGCAGACCGCGGCGGGCCGGGTGCAAGGCATCGTCACGGAGAAAGGCGCCGTCTCCGCGCGGTCCGTCGTCTGCGCCGCCGGTGCCTGGACTCGCCTCTTCTGTCGCTCGCTCGGCATCACCGTGCCCCAGCTCATGGTCCTCGGCACGGTCGCACGAGCGGCGCCGAGCGACGCCGTCCTCGAAGGCGAAGTCTGGGCACCGACCCTGGGGATCCGTCGCCGCGCGGACGGCGGCCACACGATCGCTCACGGCGCATCGTTCCTGCACCGCCTGACGCCCGACACCTTGCGGTTCGCCACGAAATTCACCGGGCTCTATCGGGGCACTCACTCGATGCGCGTCCGGGCCGGCGCTGAGTTCTTCCGTGACCTGGCCATGCCCGCCCGCTGGGACCTGGATGCGCCGAGCCCGTTCGAACGCCAACGGATGCTCGATCCGGCCCCTGAGACGGGGGTTCTACGCCAGATCCGCGGTGAACTCCGGCAGTGGTTCCCGGAGATCGCCGACGTGCCCTTCGTCGAGACCTGGGCCGGCATGATCGAAGCGTCGCCGGACGCGTTGCCGATCATCTGCGAGTCCGATCGCCTGCCGGGCTTCCACATCGCCACTGGCTTCAGCGGACATGGCTTCGGCATCGGACCCGGCGCCGGACGTTTCGTCGCCGACCTCGTGCAAGGCAAGGCGGATCCGACCGAGCTCGCGGCGTTCCGGCTCAATCGCTATTTCGACGGGACGCCGATCCGCCCCGGCCCATCGCTTTGATCGCGCGCCTCGCCCGGGACGATTGACCGCGAGTCGGTGCTGCATGCAATGTGAGGCATGGCGGGTAGCTCGCTACGCCAGTTCTGGGCGGAGTTACGGCGGCGGCACGTGCCGCGCGTCGCCGCGTACTACGTCGCCGGCGCGTGGGTTGCGGCGCAGGCGGCCAGCCTGCTGCTCGACGCCTTCGACCTGGGTCACTACACGCGCTACGTGATCGTGGCGCTGGGAGCCGCCTTCCCGGTCGCGCTGGTCCTGGCATGGCGCTTCGACATCACCCCTCGCGGCATCGAGCGCACGCTGGACCGCGCAGTCCCCGCCGCTCCTGCGTCGCAGGCCCCGGCGCCCGAGCGATCGATCGCCGTGCTGCCGCTCGCCAATCTCAGCGACGACCCTGCCAACGAGTACTTCTCCGACGGACTCTCCGAGGAGATCCGCAACCAGCTCGCGCGCGTCCCCGGACTGCAGGTCGCGGCGCGGCGCTCGTCGTTCGCATTCAAGGCCAGCGCCGTGGACGTGCGCGAGATCGGGCGGCGCCTCAACGTCGCGACGCTGCTCGAGGGTGGCGTGCGCAAGCACGCCGGCACCGTCCGCATCGACGTGCAGCTCGTGAGCACCCGCGACGGCTTTCATCTGTGGTCGCAGGGGTTCGAGCGGCGGCTCGAGGACGTCTTCCGGCTGCAGACCGAGGTCGCCGCCGCGGTGCTGGAGGCAGTGCGGGCGCGCCACGGCCTCGAGGAGTGCACACTGCCGGCTCCCGACGAGCGGCGCTTCGAGGTCTACAACGCCTACCTCCTCGGCCGTCACCACTTCCACAGGCGCAGTGAGCAGTCGCTGCAGAAGGCCGCCCAGTGTTTCGAGCAGGCGATCGCGCTCGACCCGGGCTACGCGCTCGCCTACAGCGGACTCGCGGACACGTACCTGCTGCTGGGAGGGCGTTACTACGGGTCGGCGACCACCGCCGACTCTGTCGCCCGCGCCGAGCCCTGCGCGCGCAAGGCACTCGAGCTGGCCCCGGCGCTGGCCGAAGCCCACGCGTCGCTGGGACTGGTGCAGTTGAACCGCGGCGAGGCGGCGCTCGCCGCAAGCTCATTGGCGCGTGCGCTCGAGCTCAATCCCGGCTACACGATGGCCCACGTCTGGTACGGCCTCGCGCTCACCGCGCAGGGTCGCTACCGGGATGCGGCCACCAGCAATCTCGAGGCATTCCGACTCGACCCGCTGTCGCCCATCGTGAACACCAACGTCGGCTTCGACGCCCTGCGATTCGGCGACTATGCCGAGGCAGAGGCCCGCTTCCGCACGGCGATCGAGGTGGACCCGGGATTTGCCGTCCCCTACTCGGGCCTGTCGAAAATGGCGATGGACCGCGGTGACACCGGCACGGCTCATCGGTGGATCGACGCTGCCATCGAGCACGCCCCGACGCGGGCCTTCTACCGCTCGCGCAAGGCCCTGCTGTCGCTGCAGTCGGGCGACCTCGACGCTGCTGCCGAGCACGCCGCCGAGGCGAATCGCCTCGCGCCGCACGACGTGCTGAACTGCGACTTCCAGGTCGCGCTGCACATGGCGCGCGCGGACCGCGACGCGATCGCCCGCATCGCGTCCGGCGGCTGCGGACCGGACTACTCCACGGGTGCCGTGGCACAGGCGTGCATCGCGCTCGGCCAGCTGGATGTGGCGCGTGAACTCTACGAGCACGACGTGCCGGACATCGACCGCATGATCCACGAGATCCTGAACGACGACTGGACCTGGCGCCTGCCGCATCCCATCAACCATGCGCACCTGTTGTTGCCGCTGGACGCCGCTCGTGCAGGAGCCGGGCTGAATGCCGTGCTCGCCGCATGTGACCGCGTCTTCGCGGACGGCATCGTGAACGGCAGCCTCACTTATCTCGCGGCGACGGCGCTCGCCGTACTGGGACGCAGCGAAGCGGCGCAAGGCAAGCTCGCCGAGGCAAGGCGCCTCGGCTGGAGCCACGACTGGTGGCGACGGGTCGACTGGAACGCGCGCGGACTGGATTGACCCGGCCAGCGGCGTGTGGAATGCGCGACGCCCTGATCAGCTCGCCATGATGACCGGCCCGCCCTTCTGCAGTGCGCGCTGGTAAGCGGGCCGGGCGTTGATGCGCGACCGGTATTCGACGAGGTGCGGCAGGCGCGCCGCGTATGACGCGCGCGACAGCAGCGCCTCCACGGCGAAGCTCATCTGGAAATCGGCGACTGTCAGCAACGGACCGGCGAACCAGCGATTGCGGCCGAGGTGCCCGTCGACGTAGGAAGCCGCCGTCGCGAGGTTCGGGTCGATCAGCTGCCCCTGCACCTTGTTGCAGATGGCCCGGGCGATCGGCCGCGCGAAGAACGGCATGGGCTGCTTCGGGAGCGAGCCGAACACCAGCTTCATCACCAGCCAGTTCATCAGCGAGCCTTCGGCGTAGTGCATCCAGTAGCGGCACTGCCAGTCCTCGGCCGAGCCGCGCTCCGGGACGAGACCGGCGAGCTCACCTCCGGCGAAGGACCCGTACGTTTCGGCAATGTATTCGATGATCACCGCGGATTCGGCAATGACCTTGCCGTCGTCCGTGATGACCGGTGACTTGCCCAGCGGGTGCACCTTCCTCAGTTCCGGTGGCGCGAGCCGCTGGGCGGTCCGCTTGTAGACCTTGAGTTCGTATGGCGTGCCGAGTTCCTCGAGCAGCCACAGCACGCGCTGCGAGCGCGAGGTCTCGAGATGGTGCACCGTCAGCATGCAATCGCTCCCCTGTTCGCCATCGTCTCACCAGGCGACGGCGCCCTATCCGTGTCCGACCGATGGCCGCGTCAGCGGGCGCGGCGGGTCTTCGCCTTCTTCGCGCGCGCGGCGGTCTTGCGCGTCGCCTTTCGCGCCTTGGCCTTGGCCTTCGCCTTGCGCGCTGCCGGCTTCCGGGCGGCCGGAGCTGCCTTGGCGGCCCGGGCGCCTACCTCGCGCGCCTGCTCGGCCGCCTCGCGCAGGATCTTCATGCCGCGCGACACGTCGTTCACGATGCGTTCGCGCGCGGACTGCAGCACCCGCGCCTGGTCGCGCCCGAAATCGCGCGCGCTCTCCGTGTAGGCCAGCTTCTCGATCTGCGTCGCCGCTTCCGCAAGCGCCGCCGTGACGATCTCCTCGTGGAGCCCGATCAACCGCTCGAGCGTCCCGTGCGAGATGTTGGACAGCTTGACGCCGGATCGCGCCATCTCGCGAGCCCGGGCGTTCAGCGACCGGACGCGGGCCGCAGACCTCAGGGCGGCCTTGCGGGCCGTCTCGAGCTGCGACTTGCGCAGGTTTTCTGCCATCTCCTTGAGGCCCCGGGTCTGCTCCTCCAGAAACTCGTTCATTCCCGCGTGCATGACTGTTCCCTCGCGTGGCGGCCCTGACCGTTTCGAGGCCGTCCGTGCAACATACGCCGACGGGGACCGCGGTCAATCCCCACCGTCTCCGGGCACTCCGGCGACGCCACCCACGCACCGCCGGTGTGCGGCAGCCTGTTCCAAGGACACCTGCCCTTGTCGGCCAGTCCGGCCCCGGGCAAGATTGTCCGGACGACCGGTCGATTCCCCCCGCAAGCCGCAGCAGCGAGGTCCGTGCGAGCCCCATGGCCCACGACGTGTTCCTGAGTCATGCCGCCGCAGACCGCGCGGCCGCGCTGGCGGTCCTCGAGGGCCTCGAGGCGGCCGGCATCCGCTGCTGGATCGCACCGCGCGACATCCCGGCGGGTTCCGAGTACGGCCAGCAGATCGTGGATGCGGTCAAGGGCTGCCGCGCGTTCGTCGTGATCTTCTCGGCGAACGCGAACGCCTCGCCGCACGTTCGGCGCGAGGTCGAGCGCGCGGTGTCCACCGACCGCCCCATCGTCCCGTTCCGCATCGAGAACGTCACCCCGACGGGCGCCATGGAATACTGCCTCGGCGGCACGCACTGGTTCGACGCGCTCACCACGCCGCTGGAGCCGCACGTCGCGAACCTCATCGCGACGCTGAAGCAGATGCTGGGGGCGGCTGGCCGGACCGCGGAGGGCAAGGCGTCCCAGGAAGCCGCCGAGCGGCCGTCGATCGCCGTATTGCCGTTCAACAACATGAGCGGTGACGCCGAGCAGGAGTACTTCAGCGACGGGATCACCGAGGACATCATCACCGACCTGTCGAAGGTCTCGGGGCTGTTCGTCGTCGCGCGCAACACCGCCTTCACCTACAAGGGCAAGCCGGTCAAGGTGCAGGAGGTCTGCCGGGAACTCGGCGTGAAATACGTGCTCGAGGGCAGCGTCCGCAAGGCCGGCTCGCGCGTGCGCGTCACCGGCCAGCTCATCAACGGCGAAGACGGCGGTCACGTCTGGGCCGACCGCTACGATCGCGACCTCACCGACATCTTCGCGATCCAGGACGAGATCACGCACGCCATCGTGGAGCAGCTCAAAGTGAAGCTGCTGCCGCAGGAAAAGCGGTCGATCGCGCAGGCGCCCACGGACAACATCGAGGCGTACACCTACTACCTGCGCGGCCGGCAGTTCCTGCACCGGCACACCCGGTCCTACTACCAGTTCGCCCGGCGCATGTTCGTCAAGGCGGTGGAACTCGACCCGGCCTACGCCCGGGCCTACGCCGGGATCGCCGACTGCGACTCGTTCCTGTACCTGCACTACGACATCGGGATCGCCATCGACGACATCCTGGCGACCAGCGCCCGCGCGCTCGAGCTGGACCCGGGCCTCGCGGAGGCGCACGCGTCGCGCGGCCTGGCGCTGTCGCTGGCACAGCGCTACGACGAGGCGATGGCGGAATTCGAGCGCGCGATCGCCCTGGACCCGAATTCGTACGAGGCCAACTACTTCTACGCGCGCGCGTGCTTCGCGCAGGGCAAGCTGCCGCAGGCCGCGCAGTTGCTCGAACGCTCCGCGGGGCTCAAGCCGGACGACTACCAGGCACCGGCGATGCTGGTGATGGTATATCGCTCCATCGGCCGCGAGGCCGACGTGCCGGGTGCGGCGCGCAAAGTCGTCGAGCTTTCAGAAGCCGAGCTGGGACGGCACCCGGAGAATCCCCGACCCGCATACCTCGGCGCGGGCAGCCTGATCGAGATCGGCGAGATCGACCGGGCCAAGGAGTGGCTCTCACGGGCCGTCGCGACCGATCCCGACGACGTGCTCACGCAATACAACGTGGCCTGCATCTATTCCAAGCTCGGCGAGTACGACGCGGCCTTCGACCTGCTCGAGCGGCTTCTGCCACAGGCCAACCACGAGACCCGGTCGTGGGTGCGCCACGACGCGGACTTCGACCCGCTGCGCACGCTGCC
>DAOMFD010000004.1:18804-32588 GCA_035429605.1 Steroidobacteraceae bacterium
AGACCCGGTCGTGGGTGCGCCACGACGCGGACTTCGACCCGCTGCGCACGCTGCCCCGTTACCAGAAGGTCCTGCAGCTGATCCAGTAGTCCGTGCTGGAAAGGACGGCTGACACCGAGCGCCTGGGCGCGCCGCGCAGGCCGATTTCACTTGCGCACGACGCCTCTTGCGGCGGTATCACGGGCTGACTTGAACATCTTGAGTCGGTAGTGAGCCTCGCGCTCGCGTTCGCCGAGGAACTGCACGATCGCGCGGATGTCGGCGCGCAAGCGCGGCAGGAGCCGCTCCTCGAGCACGCGCGTCCGCCGCGTCACGCGCAGGATCTCCTCGCCGAGCATCTTGAGCTTGCTCTCGAACGCGGCGCTGCCGAGCATCGCCTCGATGATGGACTCGAACAGGTGAGTTGCCTCGTCGAGGTGCGGCGTGGTGACGGTGTAGTCGTAGCCGCGCTCTTCGGGCCGGCGCACGAACGGGCCGAACACGGTCAGCTCCCGGTAGCGTACGCCGAGCGCGTTGCGCTCCTCGACGTCCACCCCGACCGGTCGCTCCGCCAGCGCAGCGAGCGACTCGATCCCGGCCGTGCCCTCGTGACCCTCGCTGAGTCGCAGCTCGGCCAGCGCGCGCAGGTAATCGCGCCGGATCGCGTCGCGCGATCGCACCACTGGCCGGATCGACTCGAGGAACCCCCGGATCAGCACCTGGCGTCGCGCCCTCAGGATTGCGACGCTGTTGGCCACCGACGCGGCCTTCTCCCGCAGCTGACGCAGGTCGGTTCGCGTCGGGTGGATCACGGCAGGCCCAGTCCGAAGCGCTCGAGCAGCGCTCGGCTCAAGTCGAGAGTCTCGACGATCGTGCGCCGCGCCTGTCCCTGCGCGACCACCTCGCGCTCGAACGCATCGGCGAAGTCGAGCATGCGCTTGTCCGCGTCACCCAGTCCCTCGCGCCCGACGATGGCTTCGAGCCTGCGCAGGTCCCGCCCGTTGGCATAGTGCATGTAAAGAGCATTGGCCACGTCACGGTGGTCCTCCCGGGTACGCCCCTTGCCGATGCCCCTCTGCATCAGCCGCGACAGGCTCGGCAGCACGTCCACCGGCGGGAAGATGCCGCGCTGGTGCAGTTCGCGGCTCAGGACGATCTGCCCCTCGGTGATGTAGCCCGTGAGGTCCGGGATCGGGTGCGTGATGTCGTCCTCGGGCATCGTGACGACCGGCAGCATCGTGACCGAGCCACGGCAGTCCTTGATCCGGCCGGCGCGCTCGTAGATCGAGGCGAGGTCCGAGTACAGGTAGCCCGGGTACCCGCGCCTTCCCGGCAATTCCTCGCGGGCCGTGGACACCTCGCGCAGCGCGTCGCAGTAGTGAGTCATGTCGGTCACCACGACCAGCACGTCGCGCCCGTGCTCGAAGGCCAGGTACTCGGCGACCGTGAGCCCGAAGCGCGGCGCGAGCAGCCGCTCGACGACGGGATCCTTGGCGAGGTTGATGAACGCCACGAAGTCTCCGCGCACCTGCTCGAGCGTCCGGCGGTAGAAGGCGTATTCGTGGTACGTGAGCCCCAGCGCGACGAACACTACCGTGGAGCGGGCGCCCGCCTGCGCGCCCGCGCCGCTGGTCTGCGCCTGCTGCAGGATGCGCGCGGCGATCTCGCCGGCGGGCAGACCCGCGCAGGAGAAGATCGGCAGCTTCTGGCCCTTGACCAGCGTGTTCAGGCCGTCGATGCAGGAGAGCCCCGTCTCGATCATCTCCTGCGGTCGCTCGCGCGCCGTCGGGTTGAGCGGGAATCCGGCGACCGGCGCCCACTTCTCCGGCAGGAACATCGGCAGGTCGTCGATGGGCTGGAACGAACCGCCGAAGCTGCGGTTCAACACGGCGAGCGACAACGGCGCGCGCTTGACCACGTCGGTGAACACGACGCGCGAGTGATCGAGGTCGAGCCCGCGACTGTCGCCGATCACCTGGATCAGCACGGTGTCGCCGTCGATGCGGAGGACCTCGCCCTCCGCCTCGTGGCCGTCCGGGAACACGATCGTGACGACTTCGCCCATGCGCGACTCGAGCACTGCGTCGACGAACACCAGCGGTCCCTGGATGCTCTGCAGCGTGCCGTAGCTATGCTGGCTGAGACGCATGGGGTTCGCCGCCGTGCGCCGCGGAGGCACGGTCGTCCTTCAGGATTTCCTGCAGTGACTCGCCCTTCTCGAGCCGCGCCGCCGCCCGGTCGTAGTCCTCCAGCAGCGCGCGAATCGATGCATGGGTCTGCTGCGGTGTCGAGAACGCATCGTCGGTGTAGGCGTTCTGTGCGAGGAAGCGCTGTCGCACGGCCTCGGTCGTCCGCATCAGCAGCCGGTCGGCGTCCTGCAGGCCCTCGGCGCCGACGATCTCCTTGACCTCGCGCAGGCTCTCCTCGCGCTGCAGCAGCACTCGCGCCCGGGACCGCAGCGCACCCCAGTCCGGCGCGACCTGCTTCTCGAGGTGCGCGACGACCTCGGCCTCGTACAGCGAGAAGCTCTGGAACCAGTGGATCGCCGGAAAGTGGCGCCGGTGGGCGAGTGACGTGTCGAGCATGAAGAACGCGCCGGTGTTCCTCAGGCACGCCTGCGTCACCGGCTCGGTGAAGTCGCCGCCGGGCGGCGAGATCGACAGCAGCACGGTCAGCGAACCGATCCTGCCGTCGAGCGTCTCCACGACGCCCGCGCGAGCGAAGAACTCCGCAAGCCTGGAGCTCAGGTACGTCGGGTAGCCTTCCTCGCCCGGCATCTCCTCCAGTGCCGAGGAGATCTCCCTCAGCGCCTCGGCCCAGCGCGACAGGCTGTCCGCCAGCAGCAGCACGTGCTGCCCCTGGTCGCGGAAGTACTCGGCCATGGTCACGGCCGTGTAGATGGACGCCTCGCGTGCGGCGACCGGCATGTTCGACGTATTGACGACGACGATCGTGCGCTCCATCAGCGGACGCTTTCGCCAGGGGTCCTCGAGCACGGAAAAGTCGTCGAGCATCTCGGCCATCTCGTTGCCGCGCTCGCCGCAACCCACGTAGACGACGATGTCCACGTCGGCGTACTTCGCGATCGACTGCTCGAGCAGCGTCTTGCCGGTGCCGAAGCCCCCGGGAAAGATGGCACTGCCGCCGCGCGCCAGCGGGAACAGGAAGTCGATGCAGCGCTGCCCGGTGACGAGCGGCTCGAAGGTCGAGAGCTTGCGCCGGTACGGGCGCGGCAATCGCACCGGCCACTCCTCGACAGCTTGCTCCTGAGGAGGCTCCGTGGGCATCCGCGGGGACAGGCCCGGCCCGTGCGCCGCATCTGCCGCGCCCGGCCGCAGGAATGGACCCTGGGTGCGCCGCATCTCCTCGAGCGGCCGCTGCAACCCGTCGAACATGTGCCCGAGCAGGCCGGGCCAGAGCCGCACGGTGAGCTGGCTGCCCGTGCCGACGACCGGCTCGCCGATGCCGAGCCCACGCGTGCTCTCGTAGAGCTGCACGATCGCGCGGCCCCGCTCGAGCCGCACCACCTCGCCCATCAGTGCCGCGTGCCCGACCGTCACGCGCTCGTACAGCCGCAGGCCCGGCAACTCGACCGTGACCGTGGGACCCGAGATGCCGACGATGCGCCCGGCCATCAGCTCAGCCTCACCTGGTAGCCGATCGCGCGGCGGATGAGTTGCAGGACGTAGTCTTCCTCTGCACGCTCGCCCGGCATCGGCGCCGGCAGCACGATCACGAGACCCGGCCAGCGGCGGTCCATGTCGCGCAGCGCATCCCGCGCGGCCGCGTCCACCAGCCGCTCGTCGACGATCACCACCCCCGTCAGCGGCTCGCGCGCGACCGCCGCAAGTGCCGCAGGCAGGCCCTCGGTGCTGGTCGCCGCCTGCCGCACGCCGGCGAGCGCGAATCCCGGGTTCGCATCCTGGGGCGTGATGACGATCACGTGCTTCACGCGATCAGCTCCTGGTCGAGCACCGCGGCATCGAAGCCGGCCGCGTGGAACAGGATCGAGCGGTTGCGCGCGTGGACGTAGCAGCGCCACATGTACTCCAGGATCGGGCCGACTGCCGCGCTGTCGCGCGCGATCGCGCGGACGCGCGCGGTGAGGCTCCCGAGCAGGATCGTCTCGAGCGCCGCCTCGTCGATCGAGACCGGGGGCGCCGCCCGCCCGGCGATCTCCCGCACCAGGGCATCGAGCGTCGCCGTATCCTTGCTCGAGGACGCCGCTCCCAGCCGCGAGCACTCGACGCTGCCCCCCGCCACGAAATCCGTCGCGTCGCCGCACGCCCAGCGCAGGTGCTTGTAGAGCGTCACCAGGTTGCGCACGTCGATGAACGCGACGAAGAACCTTCGCACCTCCGTCGGGAGCTGCCCGGCGGTGACGCGCTCGAGTTGATCCCGCGCGAGCCGCTGCTCGAACCCCTTGAGTCCAGCCTCCGCATACGCGCGCTCGAGTGCGGCGGATACGCCCGCCTCGCCCGTCCATCCTGCCGCGACCTCAGCGACCGACGCTGCGATGTCCGGTCCCAGCAGCAACCCGCGACGCACCACATCGTCCAGCTGGCTGTCGGCGAGCAATCGCTGCACTTCGGCGGACCGTTCGGCCGCCCGGGCCCTCAGGCAGAGCACGATGGTCTTGACCTCGAACAGCAGGAATACGCCGGCGAGGCTGTCCCGGAGACGGCGGTTCATCTGCGCGCGCAGCCAGCCGAGTTCGTGCAGGAAGCCTTCCCAGATCGCCTCGTCCGAGGCAGCGTCGTCGCGACCCGTTGCGCGCACTCGCGCCCACGCGGCAGCGAGCGTCGCGCGGCGCGCCCGGACCCTCGCGAGCAGGTAGTCCGTCGGGTAGCCTTCGCCTGCGATGTCACGGAGCGGCAGTGTCATCCCGCTGCTCCGGAAGCAGCCCGCCGACGAGCTGTGGAAGTATGTCGGGCCAGGCGGTCGCGAGGCGCGTGTCCAGCGTATTGCTGATCCGAACGCGCCCGGCATCGCCTTCGAGCACCATGCCTCCCGAGATCGCCGGATCGCCGGCAACCTCGGCATGCGGGAAGCTCGTGTGCGCCAGGTCGGCGTCGCCCGGGTTGACCGAGACCCGGTCCCACGCGAGGCCGGGCAGTTCCTGCGCGAGCGCTGTGAACAATGGCGGGCCGCCTTCCTCGCGCAGCCGCGGCAGTTCGGCCATGGCGAGGTGCCGGCAGCGCTCGGCGAGTGCGAGCGCGGCGCGGGCGCGTCTCTCGCGAGCCACCCTGCGTGCGTCGACCACCGCTTCGCTCGCGAGCGCCTGCTCGAGCCCGGCGGCGGCCTGAGACGCGGACTCACGCTCAGCCTCGGCGACTCGTGCGAGTTCCACACGATGCCGCTCGGCTGCGGCGCGCGCGTCGGCCCAGACGGCCTCGCGGTCCTCCGCCGCCTTGGCACGCAGCGACTCGAGCAAGGCCTCGCGGCCCATCGCTCAGCCCTGCAGCAGGATCATCGCGGCGATCACGAAGCCCAGGATGACGATGGTCTCCGGGATCGCGAGCAGGATGATGATCGTGGCCGTCAGCTCGGGCTTCTCCGCCAGCGCGCCGGCACCGGCGGCGCCGATGCGCGACTGCACCCACGCCGTCGACAGCGCGCTCACGCCGAGCGCGAGCGCCGCGGCGAACGCCATCAGTATCTTGTCCCAGTGCATTGCTGCATCCATGACAGGTCTCCTCAGTCGGCTTTCCTGAGCGGCTGGTAGCGCCGGCCGCCGGTCTCGATGAACTTGCTGAAGAACTCGACGTAGTGCAGGCGCAGCGCATGCACGGTCGGGGCGAACACGCCGAGCACGATGTTGAACGCGTGCAGCAGGACGGCCACCGCGATGCCCACCCAGAGGCTGCCCGCCGCGCCGGCCAGGCTGTTCGCGACGTAGGCGAGCAGCACCGAGGCGAGGCCGACGGCCATGATGCGCGCGTAGGAGACGATGTTCCCGAGCGTGCGCAACAACTCGAATGGCGCGAGGACGCCGCCGGTCAGCAGGACCACGGGCGCGGCGATGAGGATCGCGACCAGCATCGGCTTCCTGAGCAGGCCCGCGACCGGCGCCATGTAGGATGCGAGCAGGCCGGCGACCAGCAGCAGCATGAGGATGCTGATCCCGCGGAACACCGCTTCCTTCGGGTGACGTCCCCGGATCGCGGCGATGACTCCCAGCACGAGACCCACGAGCACGTGCACCCCGCCGACGGCGAGTGCGAAATAGAACATGGGAATGATCGAGGTGCGGCGGTCGATGAACGGGTGGATGCCGAGCAGGCGCACGCCGAGGTCGCCGAAGCACTCCCCGTACAGCGCGCCGAAGATGACGGTGTAGATCGAGGCGGCCAGCAGGATCTGGCCGATCGGTCGCAGTGCCGGCCGCTTGCGTCCCATTGCGATCAGCACCGCCGCTGCGATCGTGAGCAGCACGCCGTATCCGACGTCGCCCAGGATCATGCCGAAGAACAGCGGAAAGAAGATCCCGATGAAAGGCGTCGGGTCGATGGAGGTGTAGCGCGGGGTGGGCAGCAGCCGCACCAGCAGTTCGAACGGACGGAAGTACGGGGGGTTGCGGAACGCGACCGGGACATCGTCGAGGTCCTTCTTCAACATCTCGCGCTCCTCGACCACGACCGTGTCGCCGTGCCTGTCGGCCAGCGTGCGGCGCAGGTCGTCGAGGCCGGCCGAGGGCATCCACCCGTAGATCACGAAGCAGCGGTCCGTCTCGTAGACCGAGGCGCTGGTCCTGAGCAGCGCGAGGCGGCGCTGCAGCCAGGAGCGCATGCTGAGGTAGTGGCCGCGCCACGCGGTCGCAAATTCCCCTTCCTCCCGGTCGAGGGAGTCGATGCCGGCCGAGAGTTCATCGCGCTTCCGCTGCAGCGCTTTCAGCTTGTCCGGCAGCGCGAGTCCCTCGAGGTACGCGGGCAACGCGATCTCCGGGATGTGGTTCTCGCGCAGCCCCTCCTTGAGCTTCGCGGCGAGATCCTTCTCGGTCGTGAGCAGTCCGATGTAGGAACCGTCCTTCGCCTGCGCGGTGCGCACCTCCGCGCCGAGCAGCACGCGTCCCGCCACGCGGGTCAGCTGCTCGAGGGCCGCGGGATCGCGGACTTCCACGCCGATGAAATCGAGGCCGGCGGACGCCGCGCCCTTCGGCGCCAGCGAATCGACGGTCGTCAGGAACATGAGGTAGCGATTGACCTGGGCCAGCTCGCCCTGCAGCGACTCGCGGCGCCTGCGGCGCTCCTCTGCGGCGTCGAGGTGCTTGCCGACGACGCTTGCGATCGAACTCACCGCGCGCGACGGACTCAGGTAGGACTCGCGCGTATCCACCTTCGGCAGCAGCGCAAGCAACCGCTCGACCTTGAGATTCAGGTCCTCGAGGAACAGTCGCTCCGCCAGCGTCTTGCCGTCCAGCGCCAGCGGCCGCACCTGGGAAACGGGGTCAGACCCCAGATCGATGCGGTGGCGGATGTCGGGGTCGATCTGCAGGACCTCCGACTTCTGGATCGTCTCGAGCACCGGCAGCAGCTGGCCACGCGGCCCGGTGATCTCGACCTTGGACATCCTAACGAGCACGGGACGTCCCCGGCACGATTACGGCGATGCACTCGCGCACCGCGCGCCTGAGCTCTTCGTCCGACCTGCGATCCACCGCCAGAGCGAGCGCCTCTGCTTCGCGAGCGTGTCGGTCCGCCCGCTCGGCTGCCGCGCGCCGCACAGCCTCGCGCCGGCGCTCCGCCTCCTGTCGCACGCTCTCCAGCTCCTTGCGATGCGCCGCGTCGATCTCGCGCCGCGCGTCCTCGAGCCACTGGCTCGCCCGGGTGCGCTCGGCGTCGAGTTGCTCGCGGATCTCCCGCTCGACGCCAAGAATGTCCTGAAGAGTGCTGTGCTCCATGCGCAGGGAGCCCTGCGGATATTGCCGCCATGCTCCTCGGGGCCGTCGCGCGACGGTCCCGCGCCAAAAAGTCTAGTCCGTACTCACACTTACGCAATCCGGAATAGAGGAACCGGCATGGGTGAACCTGCGTGCAGTCGGCAGTGATCAGGTGACCTCGCCACAACCTGTTCGCGCGTCACGGGTGCAGGGAGTCGCCTTGCCACGCCCACCGCGCCAGCGTACCTTCGGCGTCACTTCGTCCCCCAGGTGACTCCATGCCCAAGTTCCGCCCGTCCGGCCGTGTGTTGACCGTGGCTGCCGCCGCTGCCCTGCTGCTCGCGTCGAACGCGTACGCCGATGTCGTCACCGGCACGGTCGCGCCCCAGGGCGCCAGCGTCGTCATCGTCGATTCCGCCGGCAAGACGGTTGCGAAGCTCCCGGCCGGACCGTACCAGCTGCAACTGCCGGTCGGAAAATACATCGCCCGGTGCCAGGCACCGAAACAGCGCGACCAGGAATTCCTGAGCCTGTCGGATCCCGTGACCGTCGACATCAACTGCGGTTGACCGTCGAGCCGTGACCGACACCGCGGCCCCCAGGCCCCCGGAAGGCAATAAGCCGCCGGCGACGCACAGCGGACCGGGCTGGCGCGCCAACATCCGGCTCGCCGCCGACGTCGTCAACACGCTGGCAATCCCGCTCGCCACGCTCGGCGCGACGATCGTCGGCGTGCACCTGACGAACTCGCTCAAGGAACGCGAGATCGCGATCGCCACCGAGAACAACGTCCAGGCCCTGCGCAACCAGCGCGAGGAGTCCGAGACGGCGCTGCGCTCGGCGATGTTCCGGGAGCTGGTCGGCCCGCTGCTGCAGTCGGAAGCCGACTCGCGTGGCAGCGACGCGAAGTCGGACCTGCCGCGAGCGCAACGACTCGCGCTGCTCGCCGAACTGCTCACGCTCAACTTCCACGAGCACTTCGAGCTCGGGCCGCTGCTGCGCTACGTGGATACCCTGCCCGGCCAGACCGACGACGCCCGCATGCGACTGCGCAGCACGGCGCGACGCGTGATCTCGCGACAGCTCGCACCGATGCTCGCCGTGAGCGACGGTGCCGGGCAGCACGCCGGGTTCCAGGAAATCTCCCTCGATGCCGACGTCAGTGCGCCGCCCGACGCGTTGCTGTCGTGCGCGATCCCGGAGTCCGCGGCCCAGGCCAGCGGTGCGCTCACGCTCGACTGCTCGCTCGCCGCACAAGGCTCGCCACTGCGGGTGACGTCGCCGGACGGGCGCGATCACCTGCAGATCAGCTTCCGCGGCGTGAGCTGGCGCGACCAGACCGTCGGCGTCTATGCACTCGTGACCGACGCCAAGGGCGTGCGGGAAGCCGGTACGCCGCCGATCGAGTTCACGCTGTCGCCGTACTCGCTGCCGTACTCGGACAACACGCTGCTGTCGAGCGGCAACCGCTTCGGCGTCTACCTCACGCGCGTGGACGTGATCCCGGACGTGGCGCGCATCATGCGCCTGTCGTTCGTGTGGTTCCCGAGGGATTTCGTGCCGCCCCGCGAGCGGCCCATGGACCTCGACATCAATCGGCCGGACACCAAGGCGGAAGCGACGAAAGGGTAACGGAAAATGGGGACATTCCCCTATTTCGAGTCGAAATAGGGGAATGTCCCCATTTCTTCACTTGTCCCTGATCAGGCGGCGCAGCACGGGAATGAGCAGCGCGAGCACGACACCGACCGCGGTGCTGCCCCAGCCGAGTCGCGCGAACAGGCTCGCATACTCGGGGTTGGTGGCAACCGCCGTCGTGCCGGCCGGCTCCGGGACCATGCCCGAGAAATCGCCGGCAAACAGCGACGCGAGCCCGGTGATGAGCATCCAGCTGCCCATCATGATGCCCTGGTACTGGCGCGGCGCCAGCTTGCCGATCATCGCGTAGCCGATCGGCGAGATGAGCAGCTCGCCGATGCTCTGCAGCACGTAGCTCAGGAACAGCCAGAAAAACGCCGACTTGCCCGCCGAGTCCGCGAACGAGATTCCGACCGGCAGCGCGAGGAAACCCAGGCCCATCAGTATCAACGAGGCCGCGAACTGCCGCGGCAGGTCGATGACCCAGCCGCGCGCACGCAGCCTGCCGAACAGCACGGCGAGCAACGGGCCACCGACGGCGATCACGACCGTGTTGATGTTCTGCACCCACTGCGGCGCAACCGCGATGCCCCAGACGTGCAGGTCCACGTTGTTGACGGCGAAGAGCTGCAGCCCGTTCGGCGCCATCTGGTACAGCGACCAGAACACGAGCGACCCCACCGCGAGGACGAGGTACGCCTTCATGTTGTTCTTCTCGACCAGATCCGTGTGCCTTGCAGTGAGATAGATGAGCCACCCCGCCACCAGGGCGCAGAACGCCTTGAGTGCCGCGCCCGTCGGACCGGCATGCTGCAACATGATGCAGACGAGCGGCGGGACGCCGACCAGGACCAGCACGCCGATCGCGAAGCGCTTCCTGAACTGCGGCGCCGTGGCCCCGAGCAGCGGCGTATCGAGGTCGCGCAGCGCCTTCCAGTTGACGCCTGCGAGCACGATCGCGAGGAAATTGCCGATGGTCGCGAACAGGAACAGGCTCGTGTAGTTCTCCGTGAGCTGGTAGTGGCCGGCCACCGCGAACCCGACGAAGAAGCCGACGTTCATGCCCGCGTAATTCCAGAGGAACGCCGTCTCGCGCCGATTGTCGGCCGGCGCGAAGCGCTGCGTGAGCATCATGTTGAGGCAGGTGACGTTGAGCCCACTGCCCGTGAGGAACAGTCCCAGCCCCCAGTAGAGCGCGGTCGTGGTCCCGAGCGCGATGGTGGCGCAGCCGAGCACCTGCAGCACCATGCCGCCGACGAAGAGATTGCGGTTGCTCAGGAACCGGCCGCCGAGATAGCCGCCGAACAGGTGCAGTCCGTAGTTGAACGCCCCGAACATGCCCATGACCGCGGTCGCGTCCCTGACCGGGAACGCCAGGTGACGCGTCGTGTAGAGCACGAGCGTCGAGTACAGCACCGCGAACCCCAGCGTCGCGAACACCTGGATGAAGAACAGCGCCGCCGTGCCTTCCGGAATCCTGCTGAGCCTGGCTGCGATGGGGCGCAATTCGGTCACCGTTCGTGGGGCATGAACTGCCGGAATGATAGCGCCACGGCAGGAATCGCGGCCGGGCAATGCCGGAGCGCGACCCGGCGGGCGCAGCGGGGATGGGCGGCGTATATTCCGGTCGCCGGTGCGCGCCGGCGAGCGGGACGACGACGATGTACATCGGCACCCACGGCAAGGACGAGGTGTTCCGGCTGTTCGGCCAGCACGTGTCGAGCGGCAAGGCGAGGTTCTTCTCCTCGGTCGGCATCGACTTCGTGCTCGGCCGCCGCGAGGGCCCGTGGCTCTGGGACATCACGGGCGCCAGGAAACTCATCGACACGCACTGCAACGGCGGCGTGTTCAACCTCGGCCACCGCCACCCCGAGATCGTGGCGACGATGCGGGCCGCGCTCGACGAGCTCGACATCGGCAACCACCACCTCGTGAGCGAACAGCGCGCCGCGCTGGCCGCGCGGATCGCGGCGCTGATGCCGGGCGACCTGTCTTACACCGTGTTCGGCGTGAGCGGCGGGGAGTCCGTGGACCTCGCGATCAAGGTCGCGCGGGCTCATACGGGGCGATCCAAGATCGTCTCGGCCGCAGGCGCCTATCACGGTCACACGGGGCTCGCGCTCGCGGCCGGCGACGAGAAGTTCCGCGCGCCGTTCGGCCCGCAGGCACCCGGCTTCGTGCAGGTGCCATTCGACGACCTCGCGGCCCTCGATCGCGCGGTCGACGATACGACCGCTGCGGTGATCCTCGAGACGATCCCGGCGACCTTCGGCGTGTGCGTGCCAGCCGACGGCTACCTCGCAGGTGTCCGCGCGCTCTGCGACCGCCGGGGCGTGCTGTGGATCGCCGACGAGGTGCAGACCGGGCTCGGGCGCACCGGCCGGATGTGGGGCTTCGAGCATGACGGCGTCGTGCCGGACATCGTGGTGCTGGGCAAGGGGCTCTCGGGCGGCATCTTTCCCATGACCGCGACCTGCTTCCGCGCTCCCATCGAGCACGTCTTCCACGCCGACCCGTTCATCCACGTCTCGACGTTCGGCGGCGCCGAGCTGGGGTGCCCCGTCGCGGCGCACGTGCTGCAGGTCGCGTCGGATCCGGCATTCCTGCAAAATGTCCGAGACGTGGCGGCGGTGTTCGCCGAAGGTTTCCGCGGGCTGGCCACGAAGCACGAAGTGCTGGTCCGCCTGCGCCAGCGCGGGCTCATGATGGGCATCGAGATGGTGAACGAGCTGTGCGGCCCGGTCTTCACCAAGGCGGCCTTCGACCACGGACTGCTGTCGATCTATGCGGCGAACGACCGGCGCGTCGCGCAGCTGCTGCCACCGCTCACGACCGATCGCAGCCTGGCCGAGGAGATCCTGCGACGGGTCGATGCAGCCCTCGGGGTGGTGGGCGCGTTGCTGCGGCGATGACGGACCTCAGTGTCGATTCGGCCCGCCTCGACGCGTTCGAGCACGACCTCGACCTGCGCAATCCCGAGCGCGGCCCGGCCGCCACGAAAGTGCTCGGCTACGGTGAGATCAGCACGGTCCTCGCGATCGACGCGCCGGGAATGACGCAGCTCGCCTTCAAGCGAATGCCCATGTTCCTCGACGAAGGCGAGGCCGCCCGCTACGAAGCGCTGCACGCCGAGTACCTGGAACTGCTCAATGAGCGCGTCGGCTTGCGCGTGGTACCGGGCCGGACCGTGCGGCTCGGGCGCCACCGCGGCAAGATCGTGATGTACATCGTGCAGGAACGCCTCGCGCCGGACCGCGTCGCGCAGCGCCTCATCCCGCGCCTCTCCGTAGCAGGGCTGGCCGCCCTGACACGCTCGGCGCTCACCGAGGCGGGCAAGGTGTATGCCTTCAATGCGAGTCACGCGCCCGCGGTCGAGGTCGCGGTGGACGGCCAGGTCTCCAACTGGGCCCTGCGCGAGGCCTCCGACGTGGACCGCCTCGAGCGCGGCGACACGGTGCGGCTCGACTACCTCGACACGAGCACGCCGCTGCTGCGCAAGGGCGGCCGCGAGCAACTCGACACCGAGCTGTTCCTGCGCAGCGCGCCGTCGTTCCTGGTGCCGCTGCTGCGCGCCTTCATCGTGCAGGACGTGGTCGACCGCTATTACGACTTCCGGCGTGTCGCCATCGACGCCGTCGCGAACCACTACAAGGAGCAGCGCGCCGACGCGGTGCCGACGCTCGTCGACACGGTGAACCGCTTCTTCGCGGCCAACGTCCCCGGCGTCGAACCGATTTCGGAGAAAGCGGTGCGCGACTACTACCGCACCGACGCATTCATCTGGCGCGTGTACCTCGCCGCCCGCAAGCTCGACCGCAAGCTCCACCGGCTGTCGGGCCGCGATTACCCCTACATCCTGCCGGCAAAGGTGCGGCGCTGACCGCTCGGCCTACCAGGCGTCGCCGAACACCCGCAGCAGGTTCGCGCCGATCAGCTTCTCGACGCACGACTCGCTGTGGCCGCGCGCGAGCAGCAGGCCGGCCAGCGTCTCGAATCGCCGCGGGGTATTGAGATCGCTCGCGAAGAGGTAGCCCTCCTCCGACTCGTCCGGCGCCGCAATGCCTCGTGCCCTGCGTTCGCGGACGTTGTCGCGGAAGTCCGCCTTGAACTCGGGCGTGAGATCGACGGCGGAAAGCGTCCCGTCCGTGCCTATGGAGACGTGGTCCTCGCCACAGACGTCGAGCGCGTGCTCGACGTGCCGGACGACGTCGGCCGCTGTCGGTTGCCGGCCCTTCGACAGGTACGGCATGACGTAGATGCCGCAGACGCCGCCCTTCTCCGCCACGGC
>DAOMFD010000005.1:0-2771 GCA_035429605.1 Steroidobacteraceae bacterium
GGCGTCGATGTCCGCCACGAGGCGATCGAGGGCCGCTCCGGCGCGCAAGGCGAACTCGTAGTTCGCGCGCATGTCGGCCAGGGTCGCGGTCGAGCGCGGATCGGCAGCGACCTCGCCCTCGGTCGTGTAGACCTGCCCCGCAACCGTCAGCTTCAGGGTGTATCTGCCCGGCAGCACGAGCGGACCCTCGTCCGGATCGCCCGCATCGATCTTCGCGTGCCCGGGCCGTTGCGCGCCTTCGTGGCGCAGGTCCCACTGGATGCGGTTCAACCCCTGCTTCTTCGTGAGCGCCGGCTTGTTCGGGTCCTTCGGCTCGTCCGGATCGTCCTTCGGGAACCGGTCGGGCCTGGGCACCGAGCTCAGCGTACGTACGAGGGCGCCCTGCGAGTCGTAGATCTCGAGCTTGAGCTCGGACGGATCGGCAGGGCTCGCTTTCTTGCCGGCCGGATTCTCCGCCGGCTCGTCCTTGAGCCAGTACGTGACGTTCATGCCGTAGGGCGCATTGTTGGAGCCGGTGTCGACGAGATCGTCCCAGCGGAACTCCAGTCGGTTGCGATACGCCTTGCGCGGCGCGAAGAGGTGCACGGGCTCGGACTTCACGCCGGCATCGAACGCGCGCAGGGCGGTGATGTCGTCGAGGATCCAGATGCCGCGGCGCGTGCCGAGGATCAGGTCGTCGTGCTTGACCTCGATGTCCGCGACTCCGACGGCCGGCAGGTTGTTACGGATGTCGACAAAGCTCGCGCCGCCGTCGCGCGACATGAAGACGCCCCGTTCCGCGCCGACGTACAGGAGGTTCGCGTTGGTCGGGTCTTCGCGGACGACGAACAGGTGCTGGTCGTCGGGCAGCCCCTTGCCGAGTTGCTCCCAGCTCTGGCCGTGGTTTCGCGTGCGGTAAAGGTACGGATGGGGATCGTCGAGACGGTGCGCGTCCACGACCACGTAAGCCGTCGCCGCGTCGCGTCGCGAGGGCTCGATTGCCTCGACCGTGCCCCACTCGGGCAGCTTCTTCGGCGTGACGTTCGTCCACGTCTTGCCGCCGTCGCGCGTGAGCTGCACGAGGCCGTCGTCGGTGCCGACCCAAATCTCCCCTGCCTGAAGCGGGCTCTCCGCGATGGAGAAGATCGTGTCGTAGGTCTCGACGCCGGTGATGTCGCCGGTGATCGGGCCGCCCGACCATTCCTGCTTGGCCGGGTCGTTGCGCGTGAGGTCGGGGCTGATCGCCTGCCAAGTCGCACCGTGGTCCGAGGTGCGGAACAGCACGTTCGCGCCGTGATACAGCACCTTGGGATCGTGCGGCGAGGCCGCGATCGGCGCGGTCCACTGGAAGCGGTACTTGATTTCCCGGGCGGGAGTGCCCGACGTGTCGTGCGGATAGATGCCGACGTTGCGGAAATTGCCCACGCCCTCCTGGTAGTACGAGATGTAGCCGCCGTACTCGCCGGCGTACACGCCGCCGGGCGTGCCGCGGTCGTACACGAAGTCGCCGGCCTCGCCGCCGCCCACCGCCCAGTTGTCACCCAGGTTCGGGCCACCGCCGTGCTCGCCGCGGCGCAACGTGTAGGCGGGGCCGCTCGCCGTGCCCCAGTCCTGGATCGTTCCGCCGACGTGGTACGGCCAGCGGTCGTCCACGTCGATGTTGTAGAACTGCGGGGTCGGTATGGCAGGCCAGTACCAGGTGGCGCCGCCGTCGATGGACACGCCGACGCCGCCATCGTTGCCGGACATGATGCGGCGCGGATCCTTCGGGTCGATCCACACGTCGTGGTGGTCGCCGTGGATACCCGCGTCGACCGACACGATGGTCTTGCCACCGTCCACTGTCTTGAGCAGCGGTACCTGCGGGAACCAGACGATGTCCGCGTTGGTCGGGTCGATCGTCAGGCACGTGTAGTACCACGCGCGCTGGCGCAGCGAGCGATGGTCGCTCGCGAGTTCCCAGGTCTCGCCGCCGTCGCTCGAGCGATACAGGCCACCGTCCTTCGCCTCGATGAGCGCGTAGACCACCTTCGAGTCGGACGGCGCGACCCGCACGCCGACCTTGCCCCACGGCGCCTTCGGCAGGCCGTCGTCCTTGACCTGCTCCCACGTGTCGCCGCCGTCCGCCGAGCGGTACAGGCCGCTGCCCGGCCCGCCGCTCGTCATCGTCCACGGCTGGCGTCGCGTCTGCCACATCCCCGCGAACACGATGCGCGGATTGTTCGGGTCGAGCGCGACGTCCGATGCGCCCGTCTCGTCGTTCTTGTAGAGGACCTGCTTCCAGGATTTGCCGCCGTCGGTCGTGCGATAGACACCGCGGTCCTTGTTCGGGCCAAACGGTGAACCCAGCACTGCGGCGAACGCGACGTCCGGATTGCGCGGGTCGACGGCCATCGTGCCGATCTGTCCGCGCGTCTTCCAGACCTGCTGCCAGCTCTTGCCCGCATCCGAAGACTTGAAGATGCCGGTGCCCCAGGAGACGTTGCCGCGGATGTTGGCTTCGCCGCTGCCGGCATAGATCACGTTCGGGTCGGACGGGGCGATCGCGATCGACCCGATCGAGTTGGTGGACTGCTCGTCGAACACCGGCTTCCATTCGTGCCCGCCGTTTTCGCTCTTCCAGATCCCACCCTGCGCGAACGCGACGTAGTAGGTGAGGGGGTCGCCCGGCACGCCGGCCACGCGCGTCGCACGCCCGGCGATCGCGGGACCGACCGCGCGGAATTCGAGCGCCCCAAGTTCGGACTTGGGCTTGTCCTTCGCCATCGCTGGCGCGGACACGACTGCAAGCA
>DAOMFD010000005.1:2871-10576 GCA_035429605.1 Steroidobacteraceae bacterium
AGTTCGGACTTGGGCTTGTCCTTCGCCATCGCTGGCGCGGACACGACTGCAAGCACTACGAGAGCCAGGATGGCGCGCGAGTAGCGCGCATGCGTGTGATTCACGGGACTCCTAACCGTTGGCACGGGTCCGGTTTGTTGTTACAGCATCGTAGCGCGCCGCCTGCGTGCCGTACACCGGCGGCGGGATCCTGCGCCGCGCGGTCACGAGTCGACGGTGCGGCCGGGGCACTCTCCGCGGACTGTGTGCGCACGGCGCACCGGCAGCTATGATTGCCGAGGTACACCGCTTGCGAGTCGTCGATGTCGGAATCCGCCGAGGTATCGACCTGGTCACGCTGGCTGCCCGGCGTCCGGGTGCTTCGCGAGTACCGCCGCGAGTGGTTGCGGCATGACGTCGTCGCCGGCCTGGTGCTCACCACGATGCTGGTACCCGTCGGGATCGCCTATGCGGAGGCATCGGGTGTGCCGGGCATTTGCGGCCTGTACGCGACGATCGTGCCGTTGCTCGCGTACGCCGTGTTCGGGCCCAGCCGGATCCTGGTGCTCGGGCCGGATTCGTCGCTCGCGGCGGTCATCCTCGCGGTCGTGCTGCCGCTGTCGGGCGGCGACGCGCAGCGCGCGATTGCGATCGCCGGCGCGATGGCCATCGTCTCCGGCGTCGCATGCATGGCCGCCGGACTCGGTCGCCTCGGGTTCGTGACCGAACTGCTGTCCAAGCCGATCCGCTACGGATACATGAACGGCATCGCGCTCACCGTGCTCCTGAGCCAATTGCCCAAGCTCTTCGGCTTCAAGATCGACGCGGAAGGTCCCATGCGCCAGATCTGGGCGTTCGGGCGCGCCGTGTTCGAGGGCCGAACCAATGCCTGGGCACTGGCCGTCGGAATTGGAACCGTGGCGATCATCCTGTTGCTGCAGCGGCGTCCGCGCGCACCTGCGGTCCTGGTCGGCGTGGTCGTCGCCACCCTCGTTGCCTGGGCACTCGACCTCGGCGAGCGGGCGGGCGTGTCCGTGCTCGGCGTGCTGCCCCAGGGCCTGCCGTCGCCGGCATTGCCGCTGATCGGGCTGGACGACGCCGCTTCCGTGCTGGTCGGTGGACTCGCCGTCGCCATGGTCTCGTTCGCCGACACGAGCGTGTTGTCGCGTTCCTACTCGGCACGGCTGGGGACTCCGGTGAACGCCAACCAGGAGATGGTGGGGCTCGGTATCGCGAACCTGGCGGCGGGCTTCTTCCAGGGCTTCCCGATCAGCAGCAGTTCGTCGCGCACTCCGGTGGCGGAAGCGGCGGGTTCCCGCACCCAGTTGACGGGCGTCGTCGGCGCGCTGGCCATCACCGCGCTGCTGCTCTTCGCGCCGGGCCTGCTCCGGTACCTGCCGAGCCCGGCGCTGGCCGGGGTCGTGATCGTCGCCGCGATCGGGCTCATCGAGGTCGCGGACCTGCGACGCATCTATCGCATCCAGCGCTGGGAGTTCTGGCTGTCGATGACCTGCTTCGCCGGTGTCGCGGTGTTCGGCGCGCTGCAGGGCATCGGCATCGCGATCGTGATCGCCGTGATCGAATTCCTGTGGGACGGCTGGCGACCGCATGCGGCGGTGCTCGGGCGCGTGGAGCGCCTGCCCGGGTATCACGACGTGAAACGCTACCCGCAGGCGCGGCGCGTCCCGGGGCTGGTGCTGTTCCGATGGGATGCGCCGCTGTTCTTCGCCAATGCGGAGCTGTTCCACGAGCGCGTGAAGGCCGCGGTCGCTGCGTCGCCGACCCCGGCGCGCCGTGTCGTCGTGGCCGCGGAGCCCGTCACCAGCGTGGACGTCACGGCCGCGGACATGCTGGCGGACCTGCACGACCAGTTGCGCGCCGAGGGAGTCGAGCTGCACTTCGCCGAGATGAAGGATCCGGTCAAGGACAAGCTCGAGCGTTTCGAGCTCATCGCGCGATTCGGCACGGAAAGCTTCCACCCCACCGTCGGGGCGGCGGTCAAGGACTTCGTGCGCGACTACGAGGTCGACTGGGAGGACCGCTAGCGGTCCTCGGTACCGGCCGCAAGCGCCGCCCGCCGCAAGCCGGGCCCCGGTGCCCGCGGGACTTGCGCCACGTCACAGTCCTGCAGGCTGCTCGTACCCCTTATGTCACGTTCCCGCTTAGGCTGTCGTGCAATTCAGTGCCTTCCGTCGGGAGCCACCTGCGCGCGATGTCATTCAGGAAGCCATCGACCACCCTGCGTGTCCGGCAACGCCCGGCCACCGCGCGTGCCGCGCCGGCGGAGGCGGGTGCGCGGCGCTCGTGGGGGCGGCTGCCTGTCCGCGAGTGGTTCGAGTCACTGAAGCTGGAGGCGCAGCTGCGGGTCACGGCCGTCGTGGCGGTGACTGCGGCGCTGGTGGTCGCGCATGCGCTCATCTTCGCGTGGGATGGGCTGTACCAGCGCTGGCAGGACAGCCGGGCCGCCGACCAGCTCGCCCAATCGATCTCGGCGCGCCTGGAGAAGCCCGGGACGCACCGGGTGTTCGGGTCGCTCGCGGACCAGCCCCTGGTCCTGGGTGCCGACGTCCGTCGCGACGACGGCAAGGTGCTGGAGCGCTACGACGCGGCGCGCTACGCCCGGCCAGGTGAGTCCGCAGGGCGCCTCGCACGGTGGGGGCATGCGACGCTGCGCTTCCTCGGTCTCGAGCCGGGCCACCGCGAGTACCCGGTCAAGATCGGCGGAAGGGTGACCGGCACGCTGGTGCTGGTCGTCGACAACCGGCCGCCCTGGCGGGCGGCCAGCGCCGGCCTGCTGCTTGCGCCTTTGCTGATGGCGTGCGGCCTGCTGATTGCGCTGCGGGCCACCCGCGCGCCGCAGCGCTACATCGTCGAGCCGCTGCGCCAGCTGGCGGAGACGACCCGCCTCGGGACGGCGGGCGATACGCCGCCCGGCGATTTCGGAGGACGCGGCAACGAGCTCGTCGACCTGGCCGCCAACTTCGAGGCCTTGACGAGCCGGCTCGCCGCGTACGAGCGCGACCTGACGAACCTTCGCGTGGCAAGCCGCAAGGAGGTGGCCGACAGGACCCGGGAGATCGAGGAGAGGCTCGCCAGGAACGAGGCTGCGATGAGCGCCAAGGACGAATTCCTGGCGAACATGAGCCACGAGATCCGCACGCCCATGAACGGCGTGCTCGGCATGGCCGAGCTGCTGGCGGGCACCGACCTCGACAAGCGCCAGCGCCGCTACGTGGACTCGATGCGCTCCGCCGCCGAGACGATGATGCAGATCATCAACGACATCCTCGACGACTCGAAGATCGAGGCCGGCAAGATGGACCTCGTGCGCGACCCGTTCGACGTCCGCGAATTTGCCGAGCAGGTGGGGGAAATCTTCGCCGGCCGCGCCGAAAGCAAGAAGCTCGAGCTGATCTGCCGTGTCGAGCCCACCGTCCCCGCGGTCGTCATCGGGGACGTGCTGCGCTTGCGGCAGGTGGTCGGCAACCTGGTGTCGAATGCCGTCAAGTACACCGACCGGGGCGAGATCGTGATCCGCATCGGCGTGGACGGCCAGCAGGGCGATCGCTGCCGGCTGCACTTCAGCGTGCAGGACACCGGACCGGGCATCGCGGAGGCTGACCAGGCGACGGTGTTCGAGGCCTTCGCCCAGATCGGCAATGCGAAGCGCATCGGTGGCACGGGTCTCGGCCTGTCCATCGCCACCCGCCTCGTGAAGCTCATGGGCGGCGAGAAGATCGACCTGTGGAGCCGGCCCGGCGAGGGCAGCTCCTTCTCCTTCGTGCTGCCGTTCGAGGTGCACGCGGCAGCGCCGGCGCCCGATCGCGCCGGCGACGAGTTCGGGGGAATGCGGGTGCTGGTCGTGGAAGACAACCCGACCAGCTACATGCAGCTCGAGGAAATGCTTTCGAACTGGTCGGTGGACGTCACCGTGCTCGCGCAGGGGCGGCTCCTCGACGACAAGTTGCGCGAAGCCGTCGCGCGGCGACGGCCGTTCGACGTCGTCCTGCTCGACCACGCGCTGCCGGACGCATCCACCGGTGACCTGCTGCGGGTGACCCGCATGAACCCTGCGACCGCATCCACGTGGGTGGTGCTGTTGAGCGCCTTCGACTACGACACGGCCTACGAGGGCACGCGCGCGATCGGCCCGGACGTGTGCATCGCGAAGCCGGTCCGGCAGCAGTCGCTGCGCAGCGCACTGCGGGCCGCGCGCCAGGCGCGCGCGGCGCCTGCGGACGCAGCAGCACCGGCGGCACCGGGTCGGGCGACGGCGGGCGAAGGTCCTGCCGCCATGGTCTCGCTCGGGCTGGACGTGCTCGTCGCCGACGACAACGAGATCAACCGCGAGGTGGCGCAGGCGATGCTCGAGCGATGCGGCTGCCGGGTGACGATTGCGGCCGACGGCAACGATGCCTGCGAGCAGGCAGGGCAGCGTCGGTTCGACGCAATCCTCATGGATTGCCAGATGCCGGGCATGGACGGATACAGCGCCGCCGCGGCGATCCGGCGGGCCGAGGCCGAGCGAGGGTCCCGGCCGACGGCCATCGTGGCGCTGACGGCCAACGTGCTCGCCCGCGATCGCAACCGGGCCATCGAGGCCGGGATGGACCGCTTCCTGGCGAAGCCGTTCACGCAGGAGCAGATGGTCGCCATCTTGAGGCCGGTCGCCGAGGAGCAGGGCAAGCTCGTGGTCTTGCCGCCACCCGCACCGTCGCGACCGGTGGCACGAAGCGTTACCGACACGCATCCGGTCGTGCGGTTCGAAGAGACCGAGGAGTCGACGGATCTCGCGCCGGCGCCGGACGAATCCCAGTTCGACGAGCCGCTGCTCTCGGACACGGTCGTGCTGAAAATGCTCGAGATGCCCTCGGGCGAGGCCGATGAGTCGAATCGCCTGCCGGTGCTGGACGCCAGCCAGATTGCCGCCATTCGCGGGCTGGGGAAGCCGCAGATACTCGAGCGATTGTGCGAGCTCATGTTCGCCACTGCCCCCGAGACACTGCGCAGGCTCGGGGAGGCGCTCGACGCCGGGGACCTGGAGGCGGTCGCGGCAGCGGCGCACGCCCTGAAGTCGCCCGTGAGCAGCCTCGGGGGGCGGAGACTCGCGGCCGCGCTCGAGCGCTGCGAGGAAGCCGCGCTCACGCAACGTGACCCGGAAGCGACTCGCCGGGCCGCGAGCGGACTGCGGCAGACCTACGACGACCTCGAGGCTGCGCTGCGCGCGGAGTCGGGGCTCGCTGCCTGATTGCGGAGGATCGGGAGATGACCGAAGGGCGCGAGACGATCATCCTGATGGCCGACGACGACCCGGCGCAGCTGATGCTCGCGGAAGCGGCACTCGCGGGCGCGGGATTCATGGTGCACTCCGCGGCCGACGGTGCTGCGGTCGTCGAACGATTCGACGAGGTTCATCCCGACATCGTCGTGCTCGACGTCAACATGCCGCGGATGTCCGGCATCGACGCCTGCCGTGCCATCCGCGAGCGCGTCGGCTCCAAGTCGCTGCCCATCCTGATGCTCACCGGTCGCAACGACCTGGCCGCGATCAGTGACGCGTTCGCGGCAGGCGCCAGCGATTTCGCCCAGAAGGGCCTGAACCCGCGCCTGCTGGTGGAGCGGGTGCGCTTCCTGTTGCGCGATCGCGCCTTGCAGGAGGAGCTGCGCTCCAGCCGCTCGAAGCTGCTGCTCGCGCAGCGCGTGGCTCGCGTCGGGCACTGGGAACTCGGCTGCGACGGGCGCAGCCTGAATGTCTCGCCGGTGCTCGGCGAGATACTGGCTGTCGATCCGGCGTCGCTGCGCTCCTTCGAGGATTTCGTGAGGATGCTCGACCGGTCGGAGCACTTCGCGGCACGCCAGGCGTTCCTCGCTTGTGCGGCCGGCGAAGGACGCTGCAGTTCCGATCATCGCCTGACGACGGCATCCGGTGATGAACTCTGGATCCACCTGGAGGCGGAACGCGTCGAGCAGGACGGACAGGCGAACGAGTCGACGGTGGTCCTCACGTTGCAGGACCTCACGCGGTTGCGCCGCGCGGAAGAGCAGGCACGATTTCTTTCCTATTACGACTCCGCGACCGGCCTGCCGAACCGACGGCACCTGATCGAGCAGACGGTCGCGGCTTCCGCCGAAGGTGCCGGGGTTGCGGCTGCAGGCATTGCCGCATTCCGGATCCACAACCTCGATTCCATCGCCCAGTCGCAGGGCATCGAGGCCGCGCACGCCATGCTCGGCCACGTGGCCCGGCTCATCGAGATCGCGCTCGAGAACGTCAGCGAGGGTGGCATGGTGCCGTGGCGCTCGGCGTCGTCGGCCGTTTGCCGTACCGGCGAGGCGGAACTCTCCCTGCTGCTGCGCAGCCGGGTTTCCGCCCAGCACCTGTTCGAGGTGGCGACCGGCATGCTGCGCGCGCTGGCCGCCGGCATGCCGGACGAACTGCAGGATTTCCGCCCGGCGATCGGTGCCGGGCTGGCCGAGATCAAGGAAGGCCCGGCCGGTGGCGAGCAGGCGATGCTGCAGGCTCACGCAGCGGCCGAGCAGGCGGCGGAACCCTGGGCCTGTGACGTCTATTCACCCGAATCGCAGGCGCGTTCACGCCGGCGGCTGCAGCTCGAGTCGTTGCTGCGCGGCGCGGTGGAGCGCGGCGAGATCTCGCTCGCGTACCAGCCGCGCGTCACCGTCGACGGCTGCGTGCTCACCGGCGTGGAATGCCTGGCGCGCTGGGAAAACGCGCAGGTCGGTCGCGTGGAGCCCAGGGAGTTCGTCCCGGTCGCCGAGCGGGCGGGGCTGATCGAGCCGATCGGTGAATGGGTGCTCGGCGAGGCCTGTCGGCAGCTCGCCGTCTGGCGCAAGCACTTCCAGCTCGAGTTCCGGGTCTCGGTGAACGTGTCGTCGCGACAGCTGCGCGACCCGACGCTGCCGGGGACGATCAGCCGCCTGCTGGCGAGCCACGGCCTGCCGGGGACCGCTCTCGAGCTGGAGCTGACCGAGTCGACGGCGATCGAATCGGCCGCGGATGTCCGCGCGACGCTGCAGAAGCTGCGCTCGCTCGGCGTCCGCGTGGCCATCGACGACCTGGGCATCGGGCTTGCGTCGCTGACCCAGCTGCGGCGTCTCACGCTGGACACCATGAAGCTTGGTCGCTCACTGATTGGAGAGCTCTACACCGATCTTGGCGCGCAGGGCGTCGTCACGGCGGTGATCGCAATGGCGCGCAGTCTTCAGGTGCGATCGGTGGCCGTGGGCGTCACCGACTGGGAGACGCTGGACATGCTGGCCGCGCTGGGGTGCGACGAGGTGCAGGGGCAGTACATATCGCTACCGCTCGGCGCGCGTGATTTCGAAACCTGGCTCGAGGACGGCGGTGCGGCATCGCGGGTCCGCAGCGGACGGGTGGACCTGATCGACGCGGTCGAGGCGATCGAGCGTCGCTCTCGCTGACGCCCGCGCGTCGATCCGCGTGGCGACGGCGCTCAGTACCGGCCGCTCGCACCGCCGCCGCCGTAGCGCCCGCCGCCGGGCTTGAGCGTGGGCTCGCCTGCAGCCGGAGCCGCGGCGCTGCCGTGTGTGAGCGCGGCGACGCCCGCCGTCTGCAATATCTCCAAGGGACCCTCACGCTCGGTCATCCTCGCCGAGGTGATGCCCGCGCGCGGCTTGCGCAAGTAGCGGTCGAGGGCCATTCCGGCGAACAACGTGGCGCTTCCCCAGACGAGCATCCGGGTCTCGG
>DAOMFD010000005.1:10676-28467 GCA_035429605.1 Steroidobacteraceae bacterium
AGGGCCATTCCGGCGAACAACGTGGCGCTTCCCCAGACGAGCATCCGGGTCTCGGTGGGCAGGGGAAATATGCGGTGCAATTCGATTGCGACGCAGACGACGCAGCCCATGAAGCCCACGATCGGCGCGTGACGCCGGCGCGCCAGCCCGGCCGTCAGCATCACCGCGCCGAGCGCGGCCGGCAGCAGGACGCGCACGAGCCGCATCACGGCGCCCGGGACGACCGCGCTCGTGTCGCCGACATCGATCCACCCCGGAGCCTGGGCGAAGGCGGCAATCGGCAGGGTGGCCACCAGCCAGTCCAGCATCCGGTCGACGGATGGGCGGCTGAACTCTCGCCTGCCGATCACCAGCGCCGCCACCGCCGTCGCGCAGCCTGCGACGATCGTCGTCGTGCCGGGTCCGAGGCCGGAGTCGATGGTCCGCGCGATCCCGGTCAGCTGGATCCAATACAGCAGCCCAAGTGCGGCGCCGGTCGTCACGAACGGATTGACCAGGCGCAACCCAGCCGCGGCACCGGCCAGGACGACGATCAGGATTCCGACCTGGTCGGCCGTCGCGGCGACATGCGGCACGACCTTGACCGCGATCCAGGCGCCGATCATGAGGTAGCCGGCGACACACAAGCCCTCTTCGACACCCGAAGCGTGCATGCGCTTCGTGACCTTGAGCCACTCGGCTGCGACGCTGGCGAGCAGCCCCGCCACGAGCAGTGTCTGCTCGCTGGCGATGCCCAGGATTCCGGCGACGAGCCCGGCGGCGACGATGCCGAGCAGGAAGAGCGCGATGCGCGCAAGTGTGCCGGTCGTGCGCCATCCGCCGGCGCGATCGCCCACGAGGCCGCGCTGGAGGGCGCTGCCCAGTCGCGCGGCAACGGCCAGCCAGCGCTCCTCGTCCGGCGACGGATTCCAGCGGCTCACGGTGCCGGCTCGCGCATGGCGCGGCGCAGCTGCCAGAGCGCAACTGCCGCGGCGCACACGACCATCAGGACGAACCACATCACCGCCGTCCCGCCGTGGATCTTCGGCACGACCACGAAGCAGGCCCCGAGCGCCGCGTACAGGACGCCGTAGACCACGAATGCCTCGCGGGCATCGGTGAGTCCGCGGCGCACGGAGAGGGTCGACAGCGCCAGCACCAGCGGCAGCCCGGCCAACAGCCATCCGGGCTCCAGGCACCACGCCAGCGCGCCCCAGAACGCGATGTTGGTCGCGAAGTGATCGAACACGTCGCTGAACCGCGACTCCGGTCGCGTGCGCCGGTCGGCGTAGCGCCAGGCGGTGATGACGGCGGCACAGGCGAGCGCGCGACCGCCCAGCTCCGGGGACGAGGGAAACACGTCGAGCGCGTGCGCGAAGCCGCCGCCGACACCGAACCAGCCGGCCAGTGCCGTGAGCGACGCCGCGAGCACCAGCGACGACCCGAACGCGTAGGCAACCCACGCGTGGACCAGGGCCAGCAGCAGCAGGTGCTGGGGCCACAACGGGCCGAGGAGCGTGAACTGCCGTTCCGCGTAGCCGAGGTCCGCGCTCGCGAGCAGCACGGCGAGCAGCAGGAGGTAATCGCCGGCGATGGTGAGGTCGCGGCCGGCGCGCCGGGCCCGCAGGGCCGGCACTGCGCACGCGACCGCGATCAGCGCCACGAGGAGCACGATGGCTGCCGGTCCCAGGCGATCGAGGTTGCGCGCCAGGATCATGCCGACGCCGCCGGTCACCAGCAGCACGCCGGCATACATCGTCGCCCGCAGTTCCGCATGCAGCGAGAAGATCTCCCCGCGGTCGAGTGCCGAGGCCCGCGCGGCCGTCGCGTCGTCGAGCGCCCCTTCTTCCCGCAGCATCCGCAATTCTGGTTCGAGCGAGTGCATGCGGACACTGTAGCGCCGATGCCGCCGCTTGGGCAGCTGCCGGCCTATACTGGCTCCGGCCCAACGCGAGGAGGGAGACGCGATGCGGATATCGAAACGCGATGCGAAGGCCGTGCGGTCCATCGTGCGGCCGTTCCGCGTCGACAAGGGCAAGGGATTCCGCCTGCGTGACTTCGATCCCGGCGACACGCTGCAATTCGGCGCGGAGGACAAGACGCGCGCGCAGGAGGCGCTGCGCAAGGGCATCGAGCACCTCGCGGCGCTCCAGGACATGCTGTACGCGCAGGATCGCTGGTCGGTGCTGCTCGTCTTCCAGGCGATGGACGCTGCCGGCAAGGACGGTGTCATCAAGCACGTCCTGTCCGGCGTCAATCCACAGGGCTGCCAGGTCACGTCGTTCAAGGCGCCGTCGGCCGAGGAGCTCGACCACGACTACCTGTGGCGCTGCATGAAGGCGCTGCCGGAGCGGGGGCGCATCGGCATCTTCAATCGCTCGTATTACGAGGAAGTCCTGGTCGTGCGCGTGCACGAGAACCTGCTCGCACAGCAGAAGCTCCCGCCGCATCTGGTCACGCCCGCGATCTGGGAGCAGCGCTACCAGGACATCCGTGCGATCGAGCGCTACCTGGCGCGCAACGGCACCCTGATCCTCAAGTTCTTTCTCAACGTCTCGAAGGGTGAGCAGAAGAAGCGCTTCCTCGAGCGCCTCGACGACCCGGACAAGAACTGGAAGTTCTCGATGGCGGACGCCGCGGAGCGCCAGCACTGGAGCGATTATATGAGCGCCTACGAGGACATGATCCGCGGCACCGCGGAGCCGCATGCGCCCTGGTTCGTCGTTCCCGCCGACAACAAGTGGTTCACGCGCGTCGTCGTGGCTGCGGCGATCATCGACGGACTGCAGTCCCTGCGCCTGCACTACCCTCGCGTGGACCGCGCCAAGCAGAAGGAACTCGCCGCTGCGAGGGCCGAGCTCACCGGCACCCGCGCGCCGCGTGCGCGACGGCACCGAGGCTGATCAGCGCGTCAAAGCACCTCGGCCCGCGGCTCGTCGGCCCGGATGCCGAGGTTGCCGTAGCGGTGGTAGTCGGTGCTGATGCTCTGCTCGCGCACGTACCACAGCAGCTCGAGACGACCTTCGGCCGATACCGGCACGCTGACCACGCAACCGTTCGCGGCGTTGCCCGACTTCAGGACCTCGAGCGACGCGCGCTCCGGGGCCGCGTAACGCACGCGGTCCACCTGTCCCTCGCCGATCGCCTGCGCGAGTTCAGCATCGGACTCCTCCACGAACTCGATCGCTGCGGCCCAGGATTCCGTCAGCTTCTCCAGTCGCCGGACAGCCGGCGAATTCAGGCCTGGCGGCGTGCTGATGACCACGCCGCAGCCGGCCACGTGCGCCGCGCAGGCCCTCGCGAACACGTCGAAGTCCGAATCGTCGTCGTGGACGCGGACCCGCACGCTGCCGACGGGCAGGTAGCGGCGCACGTTGTCCTGGCCGACCAGCCTGAAGTGATCGTGCTCGACGCCGAACTCTTCCCGCTCGCTGCGCTCGTAGCTGCAGGCGGCGGCCGCGATGCGCGCATCGTCGTCCTGCGGTTGTGCCCGCATCCCGGAGCACAGCGCCGCGAGCGTCGGCATCTGTGGCGTGCCGGTCGCCGCCATGCCGTCGACGTCCTCGAAG
Source organism: Steroidobacteraceae bacterium (assembly GCA_035429605.1). GTDB lineage: Bacteria > Pseudomonadota > Gammaproteobacteria > Steroidobacterales > Steroidobacteraceae > RPQJ01. Next base: position 14,225 of record DAOMFD010000005.1, read on the forward strand.
TCCATGAACTGGGCGACGTAATTCGGCCCGCCGGCCTTCATGCCGGGTCCGAAGCCCGACTTGCCCATGCCGCCGAATGGTTGCCGGAGCACGATGGCGCCGGTGGTGACGCGGTTGATGTACAGGTTGCCGGCGCGGATGTGCCTCTTCCAGTAGTCCCACTCGCGCTCGTCGAGACTCTCGAGGCCGCTGGTGAGTCCGTAGCCCGTGTAGTTCACGAGTGCGACGGCCTCGCCGAGCTTTTCGAAGCGCATCACGGCGAGCACGGGACCGAAGAACTCGGTCATGTGCGTGTAGCTGCCCGGCTGCACGCCGTACTTGACGCCGGGAGTCCATAGACACGGGTTTCCATCGGCTGGCTGAGGCATGACGGCCCATTCTTCGCCAGGCTCCAGGACCTTGAGCGCGGTCTCGAGGTCGCCCGACGGCGGCTTGATCATCGGTCCCATCTTCGTGTCGAGTTCCCACGCGGAGCCGACCTTCAGGCTCTGCACCGCCTCCGACAACGCATTGCGGAATGCCGGGTCGTCGTACACCTCGGCCTGCAGCAGCACCAGCGACGTCGCCGAGCACTTCTGGCCGGCGTGGCTGAATGCCGAGTGCAGGATGTGCTTGATCGCGAGGTCGCGGTCCGACACGGCCGTGACGATCGTGGCGTCCTTGCCGCCGGTCTCGGCGAACAGGTTCATCCTCGGGTTGTCGCCGAGCATCGTGAGCGCCGTCTCCGTGCCGCCCGTCAGGATCACTGCGTTCACCTTCGGGTGGTTGACGAGCTTGCGCCCCTCCTTGCCGCCCGAGCAGGGCACGAACTGCAGAGCGCTCTTCGACACGCCGGCGCGCCAGAAGCACTGGCACATCTCGTACGCGACGAGGACGGTGTCAGAGGCTGGCTTGATGATCACGGTGTTGCCGGCCGCGAGCGCCGCCGCGACGCCGCCACAGGGGATCGCGATCGGGAAGTTCCAGGGCGGCACGACGACCACGACACCCTTGGGACGCGCCTTCAGCGTCGGGATCCTGCGCCACCAGCGCGCCGTGTCGCGGTAGAACTCGAGGAAGTCGATCGCCTCCGACACCTCGGGGTCGGACTCCATCAGTGTCTTGCCGCCATCGGCGAGCGCGGCGCCCATGAGGTCGGCGCGCGCGACGCGCAGTTCCTGAGCGACGCGGCCGAGGATCTCGTAGCGCTGCTCGTCCGGCATGGTGCGCCAACCGTCCGGATCCGCGGCCGCGCAATCGACCGCGCGTGCGACGTCGGCATCGGTCGCCTGCCGGTAGCGCCCTACGACGACGCCGGGTCGCGACGGGTCCAGGCAATCGCGCACCGAGCGTCCATCGAGAAGGTCCTCGCCCGCGATCACGAGCGGCACCTGCACCGCGGACTCGCCGCAGCGCGGCAGCCATTTCGCGATGATGTCCTCGCCCCACCGGCCGTTCTGCGGGAGGGCGAAGTCGGTATCCGGCTCGTTCTGGAAATGCTGCCAGCCGCGCGCCACCGCGGGCGTCGGCAGGGGGGGCTCGTTGCGGTCCTGGTTGCGCCGCGGCGCGTGGCTCAAGTGCGGGATGGCGGCGAAGGACGAGAGGAAGCCCTGTTCGAGCCTGTGCCACTCCGGGCTGTCCACCTCGATCTTGAACGCGTGGCGCAGGAAGTTCTCCGGCCCGGTGTTCTCGTCGAGGCGCCGGATCAGGTAGCCGATCGCGTTGATGAAATTTTCCTTGTGGCAGGCCGGCGCGTACAGCAGCAGATTGCGCGTGAGCTCGAAGAGGGCGCGTCGCTGCGCGTTCGCCATGCCTTCGAGCATCTCGAACTGCACCTTGTCGAGCGCACCGCGCTCGTGCGCGAGTACCAGGCCGTAGGAGAGGTCGAAGAGGTTGTGCGACGCGATGCCCACGTCCATGGCGGCGAGGTTTTCGGGCTTCATCAGCTCGTCGACCATGCGCTTGTAGTTCGCGTCGGTCTCGGGCTTGGTCCGGTAAGGCGCCTGCGGCCAGTCGCGCACCGACGACTCGCAGCGCTCGGCCTCCATGTTCGCACCCTTCACCAGCCGGATCGTGATGCGCCCGCCGCCGGAGGCTGCGCGCCGGCGCGCCCACGCCTGCAACTCGAGCAGCGTGCGATATGAGTCGGGGATGTACGCCTGCAGCGCGATGCCCGCGCGCACGTGCTCGAGGCCCGCGCGATCGAGCGTGCGCATGAACGTCTCGGCGGTCAGCTCCTTGTCGCGGTATTCCTCCATGTCGAGGTACACGAACTTGCTGACCTCGCGACCGTCCGGCCTGGTGAAGCGCGCGCGATCCGCCGTGCGGAACAGGCGCTCCAGGCGGTCGCACAGCGTGGCGACCGTGTGCTCGCGGGCGAGCGGCGAGATCTGCGAGTACAGCGTCGAGATCTTGATCGAGATGACCTCGATCTCCGGCCACTGCAGCCCCTGCAGGATCTCCTGCAGGCGGCGCTCCGCCTCGACCTCGCTCAGGATGGCCTCGCCGAGGAAGTTCACGTTCATCCGCACGCCTTCGGTGCGACGGTCGGCAAGGTGGCGCGTGAGCACCTCCTTCTCGCCCGGCAGGATGACGTTGGCGGTCTCCTTCTGCATCTGCTCCTTGACCAGCGGCAGGGCGACGCCGGGCACGAAGCTGCCGAACGACTGGAAGCCCTTCATCAGCGTGCGGTCGACCGGCCCGAAGAAGCGGGGCACGCCCTGCACGTCGAGGATGTGCGTCAGGTGCTCGACCGCGCGAGCCGGATCGTTCGTCCGGAAAGCCTGGTCGGTCATGAGCGCCAGCGTCGCCTTGTCCGACGGGGTTTGGAGCATGCGGTCGAGCTCGGCCTGCTGCCGCCGCTCGGCCGGGGTCTGCAGTGAGCGGGCACGCTCCTGCAGGTGGCGGGCCACCATGAGCGCCTTCTGGATCGTTGCGGCGTGGGGTGAGGACGGGTTCGGCTTGAATTGGCCGAGCAGCGTGTCGAGCGTGACTGCATTGGTCATGTGGGGAGTCCGTCTTGCGGGCGGGCTTGGCGCAGGGCGCATATTCTGGCAGGGATCGAGGGGCGGCAGTGAATCACCCCCCTCCCTTGCGGCGGGGCGCCGGCGGCGATCAGGTCCCGCGCGTCACGGAGCTTCGATCGCGCCGATGTCCGCGGCCGACTGGGTGGGCCTCGAGTTTCCGAGCTGGTCGGTCGTCAGTCGCGAGACGCCGAGTGCATCGCGGGTCTGGATCGCCACGGTGATCCCCTGGTTTTCCGCCAGGCGCCCGGAAGTAAACAGTGCCTGCCACGCGGAGTCGCCCAGCAGTTCCGGCCCCATGCCGGCGATCCCTGCTGCGCCGAGCGCGGTGTCGAGCCGGTGCCAGAACTCGATGTACGGGTAGTTGTAGAGTTCACGCGGCCAGGTCTGCGCCGGCCCGAACCACTGCGTGTCCGCCAGCGTCAGGATGGCCGTACCGTGGGGCGTCCGGTAGGGCTGCACGCCGGCCGTCGCGGCGTCGGAGTCCGCCGTCTGCAGGAAGCTCTCGAATTCGCCCGTGAAACTCGCCGCGAACCCGGCGAGCCCGTAGTGGTGTTCGATGCGCCCGAGCACGATCGCGAGGAAGTCGTCCGTCGCTCCGGCGCTGACGCCGTACTCTGCCAGCGTTTCCGCGACTCGGTACGTGCCCGCCGGCACCTGGGCCAGGGCGCTGCCAGCGGGCGAGTAGTACAAGACGACGGGATTCCCGGCGTCGGCGCCGGCGGACGGGATCGTCGCGTCGACGGTCACACCGCCCGCCAGGTCCACGACGCCAGCCAGCGCCACGCCGCTCGCGTCGCCCTGCTTCGGGAAATGCCGACGGCACAGCGAGGCCCAGCCTGGCTCGCCGACCGGGACGAGAATCTGGCTGAAATCGATCACGCCGAAGCGGTTGTAGCCGGCGCTGTGGAAGTACATCAGCGAGCCGGTGTAGAGGTCGTGCTCGTAGGTCGCGCCGCCGATTTCCTGCACCGTGTTCCCTGCGACGATGGACTGGCCGATGGTCATGCCCTCGACGGCGTGCGCGTTGCCGACCGTGGCGGCGATGCCGCCGGCGAGATTCCCTCGTCCGAGACTGTCGGTGCGCGCGACGCCGCGGACGACGTTCTCGACGATCGTGGCGCCCTTGACCTCGAGACTGCCGTTCGACATGTAGATGCCGCCGCCGCGCCAATAGCCCGTGCGCAGCAGGAATGCCGGCAGCCCGGGCGCAGGCTCGGCGAGGTTGCGCGCGATGGTGGAGTTCGTCACGCGCAGGGTCTTGCTCTTGCCGATCCCGCCGCCGTCGGAGTAGGCGCCGGCGCCGTACGCATACAGCCCGCGGATCGCGTTGCCGGTGATCGCGGAACGGTCGATGGTGGATAGTGACTGCGAGCTCTCCGCTCCCCCGACCGAGTACACGCCGCCACCGGCCGCGCCGCCGCCGAGCACCGAGTTGCCGCTCACGACGCAGCCCTGCATCGCGACGATGTCGGCATACACGGCCCCGCCGAAGGCGCCCCGGTCGCGCGACTGGTCGAAGTCGCCTTCGACGCTGTTGCCGTGCAGGCGGCAGTCCACCAGGTGCGCCGTTCCCCACACCGCGACGGCGCCGCCGCGCGCGAGCGTCCAGGGCTGGTCGTCGGGCGAGGTCGTCGGGAGCTGCTCGGCGACGCTGTGCCCGCCGGTGATCGCGACGTTCCTGAGAGTAAGGTCTCCATACACCGCGAGGACGCGGGCGGGAGCCGTGCCGGTCCACGCCAGCGTGATGCCAGCCGCTAGACTCGATGCGTCTATAACAACGTCCTTGTGCGCGTACAGCGCAGACCTGCCGTAATCGCGGTCGAAGTAGCCGACGAGGTACGAAACGGGCCCGCTCGGCTCGTTACGCATCCCCATCACTTCGCCCTTGAGCTTCGTGTGCTCGTCCGCGACGAGCGACAACGCGATCGTGCCGCCGCTCAGGCTCGCGTCGAACTGGATGGCCTGCCCGGAGGCAGCCTGTGCCAGCGCGGATCGCAGCGTGACGGTGCCCGCGGGCGGCGTCTCCATGTCGAACAGGCTGTTGACGACGAGCGGCGTGCGGGCCGGGGACTTCGAGCCGCCACCGCCTCCGCCACCGCCGGAGCAGGCAGCCACGCATGCGAGGACCGTGGCCACGACAATGTGACGGACGCTGGGCGCCATTGCGGGACCCTCTGGCCAAGTGCCTGTTCTCATGCTAGTCGTGCGATTCGGCTGGTCGCGTACGTGAAATCCGTGGCCCGAGTGCCGATTCCCGCGCAGCTCGCGCGGGGCGCGGTCATCCGCCCAATGCGTGGTCGAGGAACCGGGCAATCCTGGCATTCGCCTCGTCGGCGAGCGGAATCGGCAGCGCATTGAAGCCGTGGATGCCGCCGGGGTAGACGGCCAGTTCGGCGGCGTTGCCGCCCGCGGCCCAGCGACTGGCCATGAACAGCGAATCGTCGAGCAGCGGGTCGAGCGTGCCGACGCTGAACAGCGCCGGCGGCAGGCCGCGCAGGTCCGCGTGCAGCGGCGACACGTCGGGGTCGAGCAGGTCGGAAGGCGCGTACCACTCGAGGAATTTCCGGATGATCGGCGTCGACAGCACGAGGTTGCGCTCGCCCCAGCTGCGGGCGCTCGGCGTCAGGCCGAGATCGAACGCGCCGTACGTCAGGTACGCGCCGCGGAATGGACTCAGGCCGTGGCGATCGCGCAGGCGCAGCAGCGTCGTGACCGACAGGTGCGCTCCGGCGGACTCGCCGCCGATCAGCAGCCGATCCGTGCCGAATTCACGCCGCGCATTCCGCGCCAGCCACAGCGCCGCCGCTTCGCAGTCGTCATTGCCTGCCGGATAGGGATGCTCCGGCGCAAGCCGGTATCCCACGCTCACGACCGCGAGGCGCAGGCTGCGAGCGAGCGCATCGAGCAGCACGTCCTGCTGGTCGTGCGAACCCAGTGACCAGCCGCCACCATGGATGTGCAGCAGCACGCTGCGTGCGTCGGGTGTCGCGAACACTCGCAACGGCAGCGGGCCGGCCGGTCCGTCGATGGTCCGGTTCGTGCCGTTTGGCGAGAGCACGATCGGGCCGAAGAACGACTTGCCCTCGGCGCGTGCCGCGCGGACGACGGACGCCGGCACCTCCAGGATCGTCGGCAGGGTGCTCAGCAGGTGCTCGAGCGCGGCATTGGCCGCGCCGGTGGTCGTGGCGATCCGGGCGGGATCGAACGCGGCCGGGTCGACGCAGGGGCCGTGGATGTCACTCATGCGGCGATTCCATGCGTTGTGCGCCGCGCACCTGCCGGCGTCCGCGGGGTCGCTAGGCACCGCGGCTGCCGCGCAGCCGCTCGAGGGCAAGCATGCGGCGGATGGCATCGAGCGTGAAGTCCTCTCCCGGCAGTTCGCGCAGCACGGCCCATTCCCGCCGCAGGCTGGCGGACAGTTCCTCGGGCAGGCCCCGCAGCCAGCCTTCGATGCGCAAGTCGACGAACTCCCGCTTCTCCTCGATGGTGAGCTCCCGGGCGAGCAGCAGGCGCGGCGCGTCCTCGGAATCGACCATGGACTGCAGCAGGGGCCAGCGATCGCCCGGTGTCTCGCCGCACAGCGGGGCGAACGCGACGCTCGACGTCTCGCGGATCAGTTCCTCCTCGCGGGTGGTGCGGCTCTCGTGCTCCTTGGTCTCGTCCCAGCATTCGGAATCCTCGGCCATGTAGCGCAGGTACTGCATCGCGAACAGGCAGGTCGGCGCGACCAGATCCTGCCGCGGCCGGGCGTCGATCCACAGCGCGGCGGCCGCGCGCAAGCAGCGCCGCGCGGTCGTCTCCGCCGCCTTGCGGCCGAAGACCAGGGCGACCGAGTCCTTGACGAAGGCAGGCAGTTCGGTCGCGATGATCTCGCGATATCCGGGGACGTGGCGTTCGAGCAGCACGGCCGTGCGACGATCGAGCACCGCCAGATCGCTGGTCACGGCGGGCAGGCCGAGCGTGGTGCAGGCGAGGTTGTAGACGATCGCGCGCGGCAGCGTGACGCCCTCCGGCCACGCGTCGCGCAGATCGCGATCGTCCGGCAGGCGCAGGTGGCCGGTCCACTCGGCCGGGTAGCTGGGGATCGACCGGCCGTAATTGACCGAGCCGGTTGCGCGGATGCGCACGCGCGTCTGCGGCACGAGGCTGCCGAACGGGGCGAGCAGCGGCGCAGTCCGCAGCAGCGTCTCGGTGTGTGCCTGCACGCCACCTTCGAGCACCTTGCGCAGCGCCTCGGTGTCGGCGCGCGTGATCGCGTGCGCGGGCTCGCGCGTGCCGGCGGCGCACGCGGCGCGGAAGGCCGCAGCCAGGCGCGCGGCGTCGTCCGGCGCGTCGGCACGTATGCCCTGCAGCGTGACGCCCTCGGCGCGGGCGAACTGGCGGATGACCCCTGGATGTTGCGGATCGAAGCCGCCCCGGAAGCCGGCGCGGCCAGCACCGACGAGCAGGGTCACGCGTGGTGCGGGCAGACCACGCGATGCGGCAGCGGCCGCGAGGCGCTGCTCCGCTTCGGCGACCGAGCCGACGGCGAGCGCGTAGGCCGAGTCGGTGGCGAGCTTGCCGCTCTGCAGCGCCGTGTCCGACATGGCGACGAACACGCGCACGACGGCCTCCTCGCGCTCGAACGATGGGCTCAGCATCGCCGGTGTCGGGGAGCCGTCGACCCCGACGCCGCGTCCGAGCGCGACGTAATAGGCCTCGAGCAGGTCGGGCAGGTGGGCCAGTGCCCCGACGTTCTCGCACAGTGGGACCAGCCGCACGCGCCGGAGGCGCTCGAGGATCGAGCGACGCCGGTCCGGCCCGACGCGCCGTACCAGGAACGCGTCGTGCTGGTCGCTCGCAGGGTCGAGCAGCGCGGTCGCGGCCTGGAGGTACAGCGTGCCGACCTTGAGCAGCGCCTCGATCTCGGCGCGCGAATTGATCTGCGGGACGGTGATCTCGTGGATCGCATTGCGGACGGGGACGACGCCGAGCCGTTCGCACGCGAGATGGAACAGCACGTTGGCCCTTGCGACCGACGCGAGGATCCTGGAGACCTTCTCCTCGTCCTGCTCGAGGAACGGGTTCGGCGCGCGCAGCAGCAGGTGCCGGTCCTCGCCTGCGACGACGCCACGTCGCAGCAGCTCCAGTACGACCTTCTCCGGCACGGCGAGCCAGTCCGGGCTGATCTGCCGGCCTTCCATGTCCAGCAGCACCTCGCTGCAGGGACCGAGCAGGTCCGCGATCGATTCCGCGTACTCGCGGCGTGCGTCCATCAGCGGATTCCACTCGAGGTGGGTCAGTGCGGCGTGGGCGTGGCGGTCCGCGTGTCCGCCAGCCGCCTCCAGGGCGCGCTCGAACTGCTCGACGCGATGGGCGGTCGAGTCGGGGTGCTTGGTGCCGGTGAGCCGCAACGACTCGTGGCGTGGATCCGCCAGGAAACGGCGACGCGCTTCCGCGAAGCCGACCGGGTCGATCGCATCCAGGGCGTCGTAGTGCCCGGCCGTGCAGGGGCTGTCCCAGGTCAGGTCGTGAGGCGACCCCGCGGGGCCGACCGCGGCCGCCGCGGCTCCAAGCCGCCCCTGCTGCTCGATGCGCGCCCGCACCCGGTCCATGAAGACCGCGAGTTCCTTGACGTCCTTGGAGCCGTACGAAAGACGCTGCCAGGTTCCGTAGCGGTCGAGGGCGCCGGTTCCGCCGGCGAACGCGGCGAACGGAATGCCGCCTACGCCGCCGGACAGCAGGAACTCGAAGGCGTCGATGGAATTGCGCACGACGACCTGCTCCTGCACGCCGTTGCGCACCCGCTCGAACTTCTCTCCCACCAGGCCCGGGAAGGCCAGCGGCGCGTAGAAGGTGCCGCCGAAGTCGGTGCGCTCGATGCCGAGGTGCGCGAGGCGGTCGGCGGCGCCGATCATGAAGTCGCGTCGTTCGCGCATGTAGGGCGACGGTCGGCGCAGTGCCGCGAGCGGGCTCTGCAGGGCGGCCAGCGCCCAGTCCTGCGCCAGCGTCGACGGCGTGGCCACCAGCCACGCCGACAGGTTGGCCAGGACGTCGCGTGCGCGGATGCCGTTCGCGCGGATCTGGTCGGAGAGCACCAGCCAGCACGCGCGCGCGCCCGTCGACGCGCCGAACATGTCCATCTTGGACAGCCCCGACAGCGACACCACGTGGTCGCGCCACTCGGGGTTCGCGAACGCCGGGTTGACGAACCAGCCGACGTAGTCGAGGCGCTGGTAGACGCAGTCGTACAGCACGAAACAGCGGTGACGCACCGCCACGCGCACGATCTCCTCGACCAGGCTGCGCGGGTACACGCGCCCGGTGGGATTGTGCGGATTGTTGAGGATCACCGAGGAGACGCCGCCCCGGGCCAGGAGGCGCTCGAGGTCCGCCGGGTCCGGCAGGAACTCCGGGGCGCTGGTCGGCAACTCGACGACCTTCTTGCCGGCGCGCTCGATGAACCAGTCGTACTCCCAGCTCGGCCGGGGCACCACGACGCCGGAGCCGTCCGCACCGAGCACTTCGAGCACGATCGCAAGACCGGCGCGGGTGCCCGGCGTGAACAGCACCTCGTCGGGCATGAAGCGCACTTCGGTGCCCGGGTAGTCGACGAGCCCGTCGCGGTTGAAGAATTCCGCCACCTCGCTGCGCACGTCGAGCCGGCCGACCGCCGGTCCGTAGCTGTGCACGGTGTTGCGGGTGATGCGCTGCGCCGCCCGGACGACCTCGGGATGCGGCGCGAAGTCGGAGTTCTTGTAATCGCCCTGGGTCAGGTCGAGGGCGCCTTCCTGCTGCACGCGGCGTGCGAACAGGCGCACGAACGGTTCCGGCGTGCGCAGGGCGTGGGCGGAAATGGCGGCAGTCGGGAGTGCGAGGTCTGCGTTCATCGTCGGGGCCGGCGGTGGTTGGTTGCCGGCAGACGATTCTTTCAGCACCGGCGCCCGCGGCTACACGCACTTGCCGCAGTCGCCTCGGCCCGGCACGCCCTATCTTGGTGCGGCAGCGGCCGCCGGAGCGGGCTCGGCCGTTTCGAGCAACCTTGCTTCGTCGTCGGTGAACAGTCGCGAGCGCGTGAGGAAGCGCCGGCCCGTCGGACCCTCCAGCGAGAACATGCCGCCGCGACCAGGCACCACGTCGATCGTGAGGTGCGTGTGCCGCCAGTACTCGAACTGCGCGCGGCTCATGTAGAACGGGCAGCCGCCGATCTCGCCGAGCAGGACGTCGGAGTTGCCGACGAGGAATTCGCCGCGCGGATAGCACATCGGCGAGCTGCCGTCGCAGCAGCCGCCCGACTGGTGGAACATGAGGTCGCCGTGCTGCCCGCGCAGCACGGCGATCAGTTCCAGCGCCTCCGGCGTGGCCGAGACGCGCTCCACCATCAGAAGAAGCCCAGTGCCTTCGGGCTGTAGCTCACCAGCAGGTTCTTGGTCTGCTGGTAGTGGTCGAGCATCATCCGGTGCGTCTCGCGGCCGATGCCCGACTGCTTGTAGCCACCGAACGCCGCGTGCGCCGGGTACAGGTGGTAGCAGTTGGTCCACACGCGACCGGCCTTGATGCCCCGGCCCATGCGGTACGCACGGCTGCCGTCGCGGCTCCAGACGCCCGCGCCGAGACCGTAGAGCGTGTCGTTCGCGATCTTGAGCGCGTCGGCCTCGTCCTTGAACGTGGTCACCGAGACCACCGGGCCGAAGATCTCCTCCTGGAAGATGCGCATGCGGTTGTGTCCGCGGAACACGGTCGGCTCGATGTAGTAGCCGCTCGCGATGTCGCTGCCCACCACCGCCTTGCCGCCGCCCGTCAGCACCTGGGCGCCCTCCTTGCGGCCGATGTCGAGGTACGACAGGATCTTCTCCATCTGTTCGCTCGAGGCCTGCGCACCGACCATCGTGTCGGTCTCGAGCGGGTGGCCCTGCTTGATCTTCTTCACGCGCGCGACGACGCGTTCGAGGAACTTGTCGGCGATGCTCTCCTGCACCAGGGCCCGGCTCGGGCAGGTGCACACCTCACCCTGGTTCAGCGCGAACAGCGTGAATCCCTCGAGGCTCTTGTCGAGGAAATCGTCGTCCTCGGCCATCACGTCCTCGAAGAAGATGTTCGGGCTCTTGCCGCCGAGCTCGAGCGTGACCGGGATCAGGTTCTGGCTCGCGTACTGCATGATCAGCCGGCCGGTCGTCGTCTCGCCGGTGAAGGCGATCTTGGCGATGCGGCTGCTCGAGGCGAGCGGCTTGCCGGCCTCGACGCCGAAGCCGTTGACGATGTTGAGCACGCCCGGCGGCAACAGGTCCGCGATCAGTTCCGCGACGAGCAGGATGCCGACCGGCGTCTGCTCGGCGGGCTTCAGGACGACGCAATTGCCGGCCGCGAGGGCCGGGGCAAGCTTCCACGTCGCCATCAGGATCGGGAAATTCCACGGGATGATCTGCCCGACCACGCCGAGCGGCTCGTGGAAGTGATACGCGACCGTCGACTCGTCGATCTCGGCGAGGGTGCCTTCCTGCGCCCGCACGCAGGCCGCGAAGTAACGGAAGTGATCGACGGCGAGCGGGATGTCCGCGGCCAATGTCTCGCGCACCGGCTTGCCGTTGTCCCAGGTCTCGGCGATCGCGATCATCTCGAGGTTGGCCTCGATGCGGTCAGCGATCTTGTTGAGGATCGCGGCACGTTGCGCGACCGGCGTGCTGCCCCACGCGTCGGCAGCCGCGTGCGCGGCATCGAGCGCGAGGTTGATATCCTCCTCGGTGGACCGGGGCACCTGGCAGAACACCTTGCCGTTGACCGGCGAAACGTTGTCGAAGTACTGGCCGCGCACCGGCGCGACCCACTTGCCGCCGATGAAGTTCTCGTAGCGCGACTTGAAGCTGACCTTGGCGCCGGCCGTGCCTGGATCGAGGTAACGCATGAGGTGTCTCCCGCCTGTTCACGAAGAAAAAGAAACCCCTCGGCCCCGAGCGGTTTCGCCGACGCATGGTAACTCCAACCGCGCGCCGGAACGATGCTGCGCCGCGTCATGCCGGCGGGCGGCGGCGTCCTCGCGGCCGGTATCGCCGCGGACAGGCTAGGGCAGCGTCTGCCCGCAGGCTTCGCAGCGCCGCTCGGGCACCACGTGCGGCTCGTGCAGGCGCACCGGCGCACCGCGCCGCCGCAGCCGGATGTTGAGCAGCTCGACGAGCGTCGCGAAAGCCATGGAACCGTAGATGTAGCCCTTCGGGATGTGGAAGCCGGCGCCGTCCGCGACCAGGGCCACGCCGATCAGCAGCAGGAATGCCAGTGCGAGCATCTTGATCGTCGGATGGCGATTCACGAATCCGTGCACGGACTCGGCGAACACCAGCATGAAGATCACGGCGGTCAGGATCGCGGCGACCATGATCTCGATCTCATCGACCATCCCGACCGCGGTGATGATGGAGTCGAGGGAAAACACGACGTCGATCACCATGATCTGGCCGATCACGGCGGCGAAGGCGGTCGACGCGGCAGCCGCCGGGGCGGAAGGAGCCGCCGCTCCCTCCAGCTTCTCGTGGATTTCGCGGGTCGCCTTGTAGAGCAGGAAGGCGCCGCCGACGATCAGCACGAGGTCCCGGCCGGAGATGTCCGTGGCGGCGACCGTGAACAGCGGCTCCGTCAGCTTCATGATCCAGGCGAGGGCGGCGAGCAGCATGAGTCGTGAGACCAGGGCGGCCGCAATTCCCATCCTGCGTGCCCGGGCCTGCTGCTCGTGCGGCAACTTGCCCGCCAGGATCGCGATGAAGATCAGGTTGTCGATGCCGAGCACGATCTCGAGCGCGGCGAGCGTAGCGAAGGCGAGCCAGGCCTGTGGGTCCAGCAGCAGTTCGAGCATGAAGGTCTCCCGAAGGGAGTCCAGATTCTAAGGCACGGCGTCGCGTTGCGCCGCTGGCGCGTCCTGCGGCACCAGGAGGCGCCCGACGGCACGCAGCCTTGCGAAACCGCGCACTTCCCCTGGAAACAGCGGCACTTCGACGATCGGCACGCTCCCGTAGCGATCGCGAATTCGCAGCAGGTGTGACTGCTGCTCGCGCCGCTTCTGCTGCAGGAATGCCGACGGCGCATCCTGAACGACGTTGTTGATCACGAGGCGTGACATGCGCAGGCCGTAACGGGCGAGTTCCCCGACCGCATCTTCGAGCTGATACACCGACAGGGCCTCGGGGATCGCCACCATGGTGAATGCGACGTCGCGGCGCAGGAACTCCATGCACTCTGCGGCCAGGTCGCGCCAGCGCTGCAGGATCGCGATGACCGGCTCCCTGCGCTCACCCGTCGTGCGCAGGTGCGAGTAGATGCGGGGCGCGGCGCGCAGGTGCTCCGCGAGCAACGCAGGCATCCCGAGCAGCGCGAGCGTCTGGCCGAGCGGCGCCGTGTCCCACACCAGGTGCCGGAAGCGTGACTCGATCGCGAGGCGACGGATGTAATCGACCATGAACTCCTCGTTCAGGCCCGGCAGCACGGCGGTGACGAACTCGACGAAGGTCGTATACTCGACATCCACGAAACTCGAGAACACGCCGTAGACGTCGCGGCCGAACCGCTCGTCCCACAGGTTGCGGACGTCCTTGAGGCCGAGTTCCGTGAGGTACAACCGCGGGAGCAGTTCCCGCTCGCGATGACCACCCGCGATCTCGAAGATGTGCGACAGCGACGGCGTCGGGTCGGTGGAAATCACCAGGCTCGAATCGCCCCGCTCGGCGAGCGCGAGCGCAGTCGCCGCCGAGCAAGTCGTCTTGCCGACGCCGCCCTTGCCGATGAAGACCTGCACACGGGTTGCGTCCATGCCCCATGATTCCACCGTTGGCGAACCCCGCCTATCCGTGATCGCCCGGCCCGTCATGCACCGATCGCGAAATGGCCCACGGAGTCGACCCCGACGCAGGGCGGCATTACCCTGATGGCCCGCGGGAACGGGCCCCGGACACGACCCGGGCAACGCCGCGAGGGGAGAGCAGACCATGAGCGTTCGATGCAATCGGCGTGCCTTCTGCCAGGCGATCGGCGCAGCCGCTGCGATCGCCGCCATGCGGTCCGCGCGCAGCCAGCCGGAGGAATCCGTCATGCTCGAGCGCCCCATTCCATCCACCGGCGAACGACTCCCGGTCATCGGCCTCGGAACGTCGGACGTCTTCGACGTTGGACCGGACCCGGCCGCGCGCAAACCCCTGCATGAGGTTCTCGACATCCTCCTCGGGTCCGGCGGCTCGCTGCTCGACACGTCGCCCATGTATGGGCGCGCGGAGCAGG
>DAOMFD010000006.1:0-27232 GCA_035429605.1 Steroidobacteraceae bacterium
CTTCAAGCTGATGGCCAGCACCGCCAGCTGCCCGATCGCGGCGATGGCCGACGAGACACGCGGCTACTACGCGGTGCAGTTCCACCCCGAAGTCACGCACACGCGGCAGGGGCGCGCGATCCTGGAGCGCTTCGTGCTGGGCATTGCCGGTGCCAGGCCCGACTGGATCATGAAGGACCACATCGCCGAGGCGGTGGCCGCGATACGTGCGCAGGTGGGCGGCGAGCAGGTGATCCTGGGCCTGTCGGGCGGGGTCGACTCCAGCGTGGCGGCAGCGCTGATCCACCGCGCCATCGGCGACCAGCTGACCTGCGTGTTCGTGGACCACGGCCTGCTGCGCCTGAACGAGGCGCAGATGGTGATGGAGATGTTCGCGGGCCGGCTGCATGCCAAGGTCGTGCATGTCGACGCCAGTGGGCAGTTCCTCGGCCACCTGAAGGGCGTGGCCGACCCCGAGCAGAAGCGCAAGATCATCGGCCGCGAGTTCGTCGAGGTGTTCCAGGCCGAGGCCGGGAAGATCGAAGGCGCGAAGTGGCTCGCGCAGGGCACGATCTATCCGGACGTGATCGAGTCGGGCGGCGCCAAGACCAAGAAGGCGACCACGATCAAGAGCCACCACAACGTCGGCGGCCTGCCCGAGACCCTGGGCCTGAAGCTGCTCGAGCCCTTGCGCGACCTTTTCAAGGACGAGGTGCGCGAACTCGGCGTCGCGCTGGGTCTGCCGCACGACATGGTCTACCGCCACCCTTTCCCGGGGCCGGGGCTGGGCGTGCGCATCCTCGGCGAGGTGAAGCGCGAATACGCCGATCTGCTGCGGCGTGCCGACGCGATCTTCATCGACGAGCTGCGCGGCACCGTCGACCCCGCCACCGGACGCAGCTGGTACGACCTGACGAGCCAGGCCTTCGCGGTGTTCCTGCCGGTCAAGAGCGTCGGTGTGATGGGCGACGGCCGCACCTACGACCACGTGGTGGCGCTGCGCGCGGTGCACACCAGCGACTTCATGACGGCCGACTGGGCCGAGCTGCCCTACAGCCTGCTGAAGAAGGTCTCCAGCCGCATCATCAACGAGGTGCGCGGCATCAACCGCGTCACCTACGACGTCAGCAGCAAGCCGCCCGCCACCATCGAGTGGGAATGATTCGGCGTCTTTCAGGGTCTATCGAGGCCTGTCGGAAAGTTCATCTAAGTTGTTGTCCTACATGAGAAATGTCTGTCGAGATCTATCGGCATCTATCGGTGGGATGCCTTTCGATCTGACGGTAAATCTGACGGTAGAAATCTTCGACCGGATGTCTCCAAAGTTTTTACCGTCAGCTCAGAGCGAGCAATGACGGTAAAAAAAGTGGCATGAAATTCATATAAATCAAGCACTTAGTGAAGTTGTAGCGGCCGCTCTGGCGTGACGGTAAAATTCCTCCGAGAGGAGGGACTGCCGATGCTGTCCGATGGCACGCTCAGGGGCATCAAGCCCCAGGCCACCACCTACAAGATCGCCGACCGGGACGGGATGTACGTGACCGTCTCCCCCAGGGGCACGATCACCTTCCGTCTCGACTACCGGCTCAACGGCCGGCGGGAGACCCTCACGATCGGCCGCTACGGGTCGAAGGACGGGATCTCGCTTCTGATGGCGCGCGAGCGCTGCGTGGAAGCGCGCAAGGCGATCGCCGAAGGCCGGTCTCCCTCCCAGGAGAAGCAGCGCGAGAAGCTCAGGACAGCCGAGGCCAAGACCTTCGAGGAGTTCACGAAACGCTGGCTGGAAGAAGCCAGGATGGCCGAGAGCACCAAGTCGATGCGCAAGAGCATCATCGACCGGGACATCATGCCGGTGTTCCGCAACCGGCTGATGGCCGAGATCGGCGCGGAGGACCTGCGCAACCTGTGCGCCAAGGTCAAGGCGCGCGGCGCGCCGGCCACCGCCGTGCACGTGCGCGACATCGTCAAGCAGGTCTTCGGCTTCGCAGCCCTGCACGGCGAGAAGGCGCCGAACCCGGCGGACGAAGTCGGCCCCTCGTCGATCGCCACCTTCGTGGCCAAGGACCGCGCGCTGTCGCCGTCCGAGATCCGCGTCATGCACCGCGTGCTGGACGCCACCGCGACCCTGCCGACCATCCGCCTGGCGCTGCGCCTGATCCTGCTGACGCTCGTGCGCAAGAGCGAACTGATCGAGGCCACCTGGGACGAGGTCGACTTCGAGAACGCCGTCTGGACGATCCCGAAGAGCCGCATGAAGGCCGGCAAGCCCCACAACGTCTACCTGTCGCAGCAGGCGCTCGACATCATGGTGGCGCTGCGCACCTGTGCCAGCGGGTCCAAGTTCCTGCTGCCCTCGCGTTACGACGCCGATCGCTGCATGTCGAAGGCCACCTTGAACCGGGTCACCCAGACCGTCGCGGAGCGAGCCAAGGAAGCGAAGCTGCCGCTGGAACCGTTCACGGTGCACGACCTGCGCCGCACCGGCTCGACCATCCTGAACGAGCTCGGCTTCAACAGCGACTGGATCGAGAAGTGCCTGGCCCACGAAGACGGGCGCTCATCGCGCGGCGTCTACAACAAGGCGGAGTACGCAGAGCAGCGACGTCACATGCTGCAGGAGTGGGCCGACATGATCGACGCCTGGGTGGCGGGGAAGACCCACACGCCGACGCTGCTGCCGCCGACGATGAAGGTGGCGACGACGGCGGCGCCGATTTGAGGGCTGGATTTGGACGCGATCCACAAGCCTGAAGCGCCGCTGTGCGTCGGCGTGGATGGATGCCGTGCGGGATGGATCGCAGTCGCCGACGTGGGCGGCGGGCTGACATATCGATTGCACGCGAGCTTCGCAGAGCTCCTCGCTTCGTGGAGTACAGCCCAGAGGATCCTCGTCGACATTCCGATCGGTCTACCTTGGCGAGATTGTCCGTCGCGTCCCTGCGATCGGCAGGCGCGTGCATTGCTTGGGCCGCGAGCCTCGAGCGTGTTCTCGCCACCCTCGCGTCGCGCATCGAGGGCCGCGAACGTTGGACAGGCTCGCGCGTGGAACCTCGATGAAGTTGGCCGAAGCCTGTCCGCTCAGGCCTGGGGAATCTGCAAGAAGATCGTGGAGGTCGATCGCGTGCTGCTCGAAGACACGAGCGCGAACCGGAAGGTCTTTGAGGTCCATCCGGAGGTCTGCTTCTGGGGGCTGAACGGCGGCAAGCCGATGCGGCATCGGAAGAGCAACCCGGAGGGCGTCAGGGAGCGCCTTGCCGCGCTCTCGGTTCGGCTGCCCGCGGCGGACCATCTTCTGCAAAGAGTTCTTCGCGAGACCCGTCGTCAAGACGTCCTAGCTGATGACGTACTCGATGCCCTTGTGGCTCATGTCACTGGACGCGCGGTCGAAGCGGAGCTCCGGCGCCTCGTTGGTGTTCCATCGGAAGACGACGAAGGCTTGCCAATGCAGATGCTGTTCTGCGAATACGAGTTGACCCCGCTCCCGCCGGGCAGTTGATTGGCCGGGGGTGTTATCCAGCAGATGCCACTGTGGTTCTGAATCAGCGAAGCAGGCCGGGTAGGGGTCCGACGCCGTTCAATCGACACCTTCGCTGCTGCTGAGCAGTAAGGTGTTCAGCAGGTTCAGCTCGTTCGACGCCATGAAGTACCGGTCGTCGAACACCAGGTCCAGCTTCAGCGGACTGACCTCGCCGACTGTTGCGGCCCACGGGAACGACTCGTACTTCGGCAGCGGGGGCATCACGGCCGAGCCAGCGTTCAGCGTCCTCCCGAGTGCCTCTTGCCACAGCGGCTGGTCGTCGAGCCGAAAGGGCTTCCCGTCCTCGGCGGTCTCGGAGAACATGAACTGGTAGTGCCCGGCCGGCACCGCCACCCAGGTGTTCGGGGATTTCAGCTCTTTGAGGGTGCGGAACTCGTTGGCGGCGTCGTGTTGCTCTCGCTGGAGCAGCTTGCGCAGGTTGGCCGCGGGGATGCGCAGCGCCGGCGGAAACTCCCTTTTCTCGTCCATGGCCTTGAGTTGGCCCATGAGTGCGCGGCACCACGCGCGTCGGCAAGACGCGCCTGGCGGAGTTGCTGATCGCCCAGGACATCCGTCGCGGCGAGGTGGTGATCGTCTTCGACCCGAAGGGCGACGTCGATCTGCTGCGCCGTGTCTTCGCGGAAGCCGAGCGGGCGGGGCGCGGCGGGGAGTTCTTCATGTTCCACCTCGGGCATCCGGACATCTCGGCGCGCTACAACCCGGTGGGCAGCTTCTCGCGCATCACCGAGGTCGCCACCCGCATCGCGGGCCAGTTGCCGTCGGAAGGCCAGTCCGCCGCGTTCAAGGAGTTCGTCTGGCGCTTCGTGAACGTGATGGCCCGTGCGCTCGTGGCGCTCGGTCGCAAGCCCGACTACCAGGAGATCAACCGCTACGCGTCCGACGTCGAGCCGCTGCTGATCGACTACTTCGAGTACTGGCTCGACCGCGAGCCCTCCGCCACGGGCTGGCGCGAGGAGCTGCGATCGCTGGCCATCGACAAGAAGAACCTCGACAAGGGTCTGCAGTCGCGCGGCGCGCGGGCGGTGAGCCTGGTGGAGTACGCGCGGCGCAAGAAGCTCTACGACCCGATCGCCCACGCGCTCGCCTCGACGCTCAACTACGAGAAGAGCCACTTCGACAAGCTGGTGGCGTCGCTGCTGCCGCTGATGGAGAAGCTCACGACGGGGCGCACGGCCTCGCTGCTCTCGCCCGAGCTCGACGATCCGACCGACTGGCGCCCGGTGTTCGACTGGACCTCGGTGATCCACCTGGGCGGCATCGTCTACGTCGGGCTCGATGCGCTCTCCGACTACGAGGTGGCCGCAGCGGTGGGGAACTCCATGTTCGCCGACCTCACCAGCGTGGCCGGCAGCCTCTACAAGTTCGGCGCCGGTCGCGGCCTGCCGGGCGAGGTGACGCCCCGGCGGATCGCGATCCACGCCGACGAGTTCAACGAGCTGATCGGCGACGAGTTCATTCCGCTGCTCAACAAGGCGGGTGGGGCGGGCTTTCAGGTGACGGCCTACACGCAGACCTGGTCCGACGTGGAAGCGCGTATCGGCTCGCCCGCCAAGGCCGGACAGATCGCCGGCAACTTCAACACCCTGATCATGCTGCGGGTGAAGGAGGTGGCGACCGCCGAGCTGTTGACGAGCCAGCTGCCCGAAGTGCATGTGGTCTCGACCGTCGTGTCGTCGTCGGTTTCCGACACCAACGACCCTGTCGATTTCGCGGACTTCGCCAGCCGCAACGAAGACCGCATCGCCCCGGAAACCGTCCGGATGCTCGAGCCGACCGATCTCGTGCAACTGCCCAAGGGCGAGGCCTTCGCGCTCATTCACGGCGGCCAGCTGCACAAGATCCGCATGCCGCTGCCTTCGGCGTCGAGCGATCCGCTCATGCCGACGAGCCTCGCGGCGATCGGCGAAACACTGCGTGCGCGCCTCGACGGGCCCTGGAATCAGCCGGAGGACCCCTCCGAACCGGAGGGTCGACGTGTCGTCTAGGAATGCGGCCTTCCACGACGGCGCCTTGGCCGGGGTGCTGTTGAGCCCGCTGAAGCTGGCCTTCTCGCTGGCCTTGGGTCTGGTCGCGCTCCTGCTGTGCGCCTGGATCGTCGACTGGGTGTTCGTGTTCAAGGTCTGGCCGCAGGGGATCGAGCGACTGCGTGAACTGCTGACGCACGATCTTGCGAGCGGCATCGCGCTCGCCGCTCGGCAGGGCGCTGATGCCGGCGTCATCACCGCGCCGGCGAATGCCCTCTACTCGATCGTGTTCGAGGCCACCGGCATCCACGACATGGGCACGCAGTTCGCCAACGGGTCAGCCCTGTCGATCCCGGACACGATCATGCGGCGCAGCTATGTCTCGCACCGGGAGGGCATCGAGGCGGCGATGGTCGGCACGCAGTTGCTCGGCGTGCGCGCGGCGATCCTGGCGCGGTTCGCGCCGCTGCTCCTGCTTCTGTATGCGGTCGGCGCCGCCGATGGGTTCACCCAGCGTGCGATCCGCCGGGCTTGCGGCGGACGCGAGTCGGCCAGCCTGTACCACCGGGCGAAGTACCTGCAGTTGGCGGTGCTGGGGCTGGGCGGGGTTTCCCTGTTGCTCTGGCCGGGGCCGGTGCAGTGGGAGCGCTGCGTGGCGCTGGGCGCGCTGCTGGCAGGCGGCTTGGCGAGTGTGCAGTGGGCGTACTACAAGAAGCACATGTAGGCCGGGCACCGTGGCGTGCGCGAGGGGCCCGGCCGGTTTCAGAAGTGCCAGAAGCTCGGCGCCTCCGGCTCCGGCGCATCGAGGATCGGGTCGCTTCGTCGCACGAGCGGATCGAGCCAGTCCGCCTTGGCCTTGGCCCACTCGATCCACTGCTGCTTCGCGGGCGTGAGCTCATCGTCGTGGCGTGCTCGATCCTCGACGGCGGCGATGAACTCGCGCAACCGGTTCGCGCGCTGCAGCCGGCTCGCGTCGCGGAACAGGGCGCGCAGCTGGCGACGTTCCTCGTTGCGCGCGCGTACCTGCGCTTCGTATCGGGCGCGCGCTTCCTCGTAGGTCCGCCGGCGGCGCTCCTCTTCCTCCTCCTTCGCGCGTTTCGCTTCGGCCAGGCCGACGATGGCAGCGACGATGCCGCTGAGCCGCGAGTCGATGAGGCTGCGTTCCGTGTCGTTCCACTTCCGTGACGGCCACGATCCCACCGTGAGCGTCAGCCGTCCGGTGGGGTGCCAATCGAACTGCGGGATGTTCGGATACTCTCCTCGGGCGCCCACGCGAAAGGAGTCGTAGTACCGGTCGCGCGCCCGCACCTCCGCGCGTGTCGGCGTGTGGCTGGTTCGCGTGACCTGCTCGACGATCGAGATCGTCAGCGTCGTGCCGCCGCCGACCAGCAGGGTCTCCCCCTTCTCCTCGTCCACCCGCGCCGTGAAGCCGCTGGGCTCGAGCGACTTGAGCAGCGTGTCCATCAGCAGAAGGGCGCGGTCGAGGGTGTTCCTCGTGACCTGCAGGTCGAGCACTTCCTTCGGCGCGCTTCGCACGCCCGCCGGGTGATCCCAGCCGTCGCGCCGCTTCAAGCGTGCCGCTGTGGCCCGTACGAGCGGGTGCGGGTCGACGAGCTCGGCGGGGACGCTGACGGGCGACTGGCTCTCGCGGGTCTGTTGGAGGGCGTCACGGACACGCGCGTGCATGGCCGCCTCCTGTTCGGACAGCGGTATCGGTCCGGCGAGATCGCGCGCGCCGGCGGGTAGGGCGGGCAGCGGCACCTTGCGGGTGGGGCGACCGGCCTTGACCTTCGCCCAGTAGCCCCGCGGCGGCACCGGAATGCCGAGCTTCTTGCAGATCTTGACCAGGCCCACGTCGGACAGGCCGTAGCGGGGCGCGACGACCGTGACCGCGTCGGTCCAGACCTCTTCGTACAGCGCCTCCCGGCTGACGGGGGTGCCTTGGCGTCTCATCGCATGTCTCCCGGTTCGGGCCGGAGCCGCTTGGGGACGGCGGCTCCTGTTGGTTCGAAGATTTGCTGTTCAGTAAATATTGCCACAATGCCGAATCTTCGGTATGGTGCGCATATTTACTGCACAGCAAACCTAGGCGGTGACCATGCTTCATGCGCAGGCGAGCGAACGGGAGCTGATCGATCAGTTCCTCGCTGCACTTCGGTCGCTGCCTGAAGTGCAGGCCGAACTCGAACGCGTCGGCTCGCCGGAGCTCGACGCCCAGCTTGCGCTCGACGTCGCGGGTAAGCCTATCCACGCGCTCGTCGAGCTGAGGAAGGCCGTCTATCCGCGCGACGTCCGTCAGCTCGTCTGGCGGATCAGGGACCTTGCCCGCCAGCAACCCGCCGGCGAGAGCGGCAGCGAGCCGCTTGCGATCCTGGTCGCCGAATCCATCTCGCCGGGCGCGAAGGAGCTGCTTCGAGCCGAGCGGGTCGGGTACTACGACAGTGGGGGCAGCCTCTACCTGCCGGCACGGGGAGCCTACCTCTACGTCGATCGACCGCCGCCCAAGTCGTTGTCCCGCTCGATGCGCTCGCTGTTCACGGGGCGGCGCGCACAGGTCCTGCACGGCCTGTTGGTTCGCCACCAGGACTGGTTCGGCGTGAAGGACCTGGCCGAGCAGACGCTGGTCTCGTCCGCCACGGCGTCCCAGGTGCTCACGGAGATGGAGCGCTTCGACTGGCTGGAGTCGCGCGGGCAGGGCCCCAGCAAGCAGAGGCACCTTCGGGAACCCGCGGCGCTGCTGGATGCATGGGCGAAGCAGCTGAGCTCGATCCGGCCCCCGGCGATGCGACGCTACTTCGTGCCCGCGATGAAGCCCGACGGCCTGATGGAGCGCCTCGGTCAGGTTTGCGAGGCGCATAGCGTCGACTACGCCGTCAGCTTCGAGGCCGCCGCGCAGCGCTACGCGCCGTTCCTGTCGGCGGTATCGCAGGTCCGATGCCGACTGCTGGCGGGGTCGGGGGGCGATGCCGCGATCGCGGACCTGGGCGCACGCGTCGTCAGCGAGGGCGCGAATCTCGCCGTCATCGAAGCGAAGTCGGACGGTGACCTGCTCTTTCGCGAGCGGGTCGGCGGGGTCTGGCTGGCCAGTCCGGTCCAGGTGTACCTCGACCTCCTCCGCGGCGAGGGTCGAGCCAAGGAGATGGCCGAACACCTGCGTCGAGAAAGGATCGGCTTCTGATGGCCAAGCCCGCAACCTTCGACGGGTACAGCGACCAGTACACGCTCGACTGCGAGCGGGTGCTGGTGACGTTGCTGCGGGGACTGGGACCGTGGAAGGACTCGGTCTATCTGGTCGGCGGCTTGACGCCGCGGTATCTCGTCCCGGCTCGCCCGCCGGTCGTGCCCGCGCACGCCGGCACGCTGGACGTCGACATCGTCATCGACCTGCAGATCCTGGCCGACACCGAGGCGTACCACACGCTCGAAGAGAACCTGAAGCGCATGGGGTTCGAGAGGGCCGAGAACGAGCAAGGGGCCAAGCTCTCCTGGCGTTGGCAGACCCGGACCGAGCACGGCGCACTGATGGTGCTGGAACTGCTGGCCGACGCGCCGCAGATCGCCGGAGGCCGGGTGCAGCCGCTGCCGACGGAAGGCACGATCTCGGCGCTCAACATTCCGCACTCGTCGATCGTCTTCGACCTGTACCAGGTCGCCGAGATCCGCGCCGAGCTGCTCGGCGAAAACGGGATGGCGACCGAGCGCGTCAAGCACGCCGACATCGTCAGCTTCACGTGCCTGAAGGCATTCGCGTTCGACCAGCGCTTCGAACGCAAGGACGCCCACGACTTGGTCTACTGCATCGAGCATGCCCCGGAGGGGCTGGACGCCGTCGTCGGGGCCTTCACCCGGGCGCTTGCGGGCAAGCACGCGGCCGTGGTCCGAGAGGCGCTGGACATCCTTCGACGACGCTTCGCCGACGAGGAAGCGACCGAGGGCTATCGCAAGGACGGGCCGGTCGCCGTGGCCAAGTTCGAGCTGGGGGAGGGTGACGAGGCGGATCAGCGCGAGGCGAGGGTGTTGCGGCAGCGCCAGGCCAGCGACGTGATCGATCGACTCCTGGCAGGCATCGGCTAGCGGCTGAGGCGACGAGATGCTCATCACCTTTGGATTACGACTGGACGGAGAACGTGGCTGGCGCCCAGCGAATCAGCTGGGGAGGCCGGTGTTCGGCCCGCTGGGGCTGCTGAATCTGCTCGAGACCCGTCTCGGCTTGCTGCGTTCCGACTGCGCGCACGCGCAGCGCGTCACGCAGTACCGCGAATGCCTCAAACAATTCGACACGCCAGATCGCTTCTATCACGCCTCGTTCGGCATCGATCCGATCGGTACTTCCGCGTCGCTGCTGTCGTGGCGCGATACCTGGCATCTCCACGGCTGGAACGGCCAGTCGCCGCCGGCGGCCGGTGTCCGGATGACCGACATGGCCGCCGTCGAGTCCGCCGCGCGCGAACTTTTGTTCCCGTCGATCGGCGAGCGACTGGCCCGAGTAGCCGAGTTCCTCGCTCGACAGCAATCAAGTATCGACGGCATCGAGCTCGTCGACCCGCTGGATGCCTTTCCCAAGCGTTGGCGGGAGGTGCTCGCAAAGCTGCCGGTACGGTCGATCAGGGCGTACGGTCCGTCGGCAGACCCGATCACGGTGCTGGGCAGGCTCCAGATCGCGCTCAAGGCTGCGCACAAAGGCGAGAAGCCTGAAGGGAAGATCGCCTGGTTGGACGACGGCAGTCTTCGCGTCGTGCGTGCGGAGACGGGCCTCGTCGCCGCGCGCTGCGTCGCCGACGATCTCGCAGCGCCGCAGGAGGGAATCGCGATCATCGCCGAGCAGAGCCGTTCGCTGCTCGACGCCACGCTCGATGGCTCCGATGTGGCCCGGCAGGGCTTCCTGGACGCGAGTCCCCTCGCACCTGCGCTTCAAGTCCTGCCTCTCGCGCTCGCCACGGTCTGGGAGCCGCTCGACGTCTACGCGCTGCTCCAGTTCCTCTCGCACCCGATCGGGCCCGTACCCGGTTATGCCCGCCGACGGCTGGCCGAGGTGGTGGCTCAGTTCCCCGGCGTCGGCGGCCCCCGATGGCGGGAGGCGGTTGAGGAGATCGTGCGGCGCCACCCGGAGCGTGCCGACGATCTCCGTCGGGCGCTGGCGTTCTGGGTCGAGCACAAGCGCTTCGACCCCAAGCAGGGTGCGCCGACCTCTGCGCTGCTTGAAAGAACCCGGGCAATTCGCGACTACTTCGGCGCGCGGCTCGCGGATCAGGACGCCAATCGCAGCGCAGCTGCTGCAACGGGTCTCGCACAGGCCGCCGCGGTGACCGCGGCCCTCGAGGCGCTCGCAGCGCAGGGCGAGGCCTCGGTCGCCCCGGTGGAGCTCGAGGCGCTTGTGGCGCAGTGCACGGCGCGAGGTGCGCCCAACTTCGCTATGCACGCGCAGGTCGGCTGCGCACCGGCAGCTACGGATCCGGGGGCGCTGCTGGAGCCCTTCGACCGGGTGATCTGGTGGCAGATGGGTGCGCCGTCGTTGCCGGGTCACTACCCCTGGAGTGCGAGCGAGATGGCGTCGCTGTCCCGTGCGGGCGTGGAACTCCCGCCGCTCGAAGAGCTACTGACGCGGCGCGGCGAGGAGTGGCTCAGGCCCGTCTTGCACGCACGGCGGCAACTCGTGCTCGTACTTCCTCCGTACGGGGAGGAGATGCACCCGCTGTGGCAGGAGATCCAGTGGTTCGTCGATGGCGTACGGCCCGAGCCTTTGGAGGGTCTCCTGACCGGCCGCGCCGGCAACGAACTGCCAACGATCGCGCACGCGGCGCTGCCGGCCCGCAGGCGTTGGTGGGACTTGGCGGCGCAAGCGACGATTCCGCCGCGCACCCGCGAGTCCTATTCCAGCCTCAGCGCGTTTCTGAATGCGCCCCATCAGTGGGTTCTGAAGTACGCGGCTCGGCTCAATCCGTCCAACCTCCTCGCGGTCGCCGATGCGAACTTGCTCTACGGCAACCTCGCCCATCGGTTGATCGATCGGTTCTTCCGGACGAGCGGTTCGCTCGCGCTTCGCGGCGAAGCATTGAGGGCCTGGTTCTCGCGCGAGTTCGAGACGGTCGTGGCCGAAGAGGGCGCGGTCCTCCTCATGCCAGGGCGACGCGGAGACTACGAGCGGCTTCGCTCCTCCCTGGAGCGCGCCATCGCGGAGTTCCAGCGGCAGTTCGCGGCGGCGGGCGTCGATGCTGTCGAGCCCGAGCGCGCGCTCGCCGGGAGCTTCACCGGCGGCGAGCTCGAGGGCGTCGCCGATCTCGTCGTGCGCAACCGGTCCGGCCAGCGCGCGATCGTCGACATGAAGTGGTCCGGCGGCAACTACCACCAGGAACGGCTCGCGAAGAATCGCCATCTGCAGCTCGCGGTGTATGCGGAGCTGCTTCGGCAGGAGACGGGGGCGTGGCCGCAGGTGTCCTACTTCATCCTCGAAGCAGCGCGCCTCATCGCGCCGGACACGGGGTTCTTTCCGGAGGCGCGGGCGGTTCAGCAAGGCGGCCCAGGATCCACGGCGGTGCTGTGGGATCGATTCGTCGCAGCCTGGAACTGGCGCCGCTCCCAGATCGATGCGGGCTTGATCGAAGTTGCGGCCCGGGGCATCGAACCTACCGCCGAATCGGTGGGGCCGGCCGAGGCGCTCGAACCGGAAGAGCTGCGGGAGGACTACGACGACTACCGGTGGCTGACGGGCTGGGAGGGCTGAGCGATGGCCGGCAACCTCAGGTTCGTCAGCGCGGGGGCGGGAAGCGGCAAGACCTACCGCCTCACGCAGATCCTGCACGAGAAGCTCAGCTCGGGACAGGCCAGGCCCGGCGGGGTGATCGCGACGACCTTCACGCGCAAGGCCGCGACCGAGCTTCGCGAGCGGGTCAGAACGGCGCTGATCGAGAAGGGCGAGTTCGCACTGGCCAATTCGATCGGACAGGCGCGCATCGGCACGGTGAACAGCGTCTGCGGCGGGTATCTCGAGCGCTTTGCGTTCGAGGCGGGCCTCGCCACGGAGCAGCGCGTGCTGGAGGAGGCGCAGTCGGGCGCACTCGTGAGGGAGGCCATCGACAGAGTCTCCGACAGCGCCTCCGTGCAGGAACTGGTCGAGCTCGCGCGGCGCCTCGGCATCGAGAGCTGGGAAGACGCGCTCAAGTCGATCATCGACCAGGCTCGCGCGAACGACATCGCGCACACGCGTCTCGCCGCGTTCGGGGAACGCAACGCGAGGGAACTTCTCGCCCACTTTCCCGCGCCGGCGACGGACGACCTCGACGCACTGCTCGTGAGTGCGATCGAGGCCGCCGTACCCGAGCTCGAGAAGCGCGCCACCGGCAAGAAGAACACGGCCGACTTCATCGCGCTTGCGCGCGAAACGCTGCGTTTGGTGCGCGGTGGAACCGCCACTTGGTCCGACTGGGTCAAGCTCTCCAAGAGCGCGCCGGAGGCGGGCCTGAGGACGGTCGCGCAGCCAGCGACGGACATCGCCGGTCGCTTCCCGGCGCACCCACGCTTGCGCCAAGACATCGAGCGCTACCTTGCGGCGATCTTCGCGCTGGGCGCGAGGGCGCTGGATGCCTACGCCCAGAGAAAGCGCGAGCTGGGTGTCATCGACTTCGTGGACCAGGAACACCTCTTTCTCCGTCTGTTGGAGAAACCCGCAGTCGTCGAGGCTCTCTCGGAGGAACTCGATCTCCTTCTCGTGGACGAGTTCCAGGACACGAGCCCCATCCAGCTCGAACTCTTCGTGCGCCTGTCGCGCATTGCCCGCGAGAGCGTGTGGGTCGGCGACGTGAAACAGGCCATCTATGGTTTCAGGGGCAGCGACGCCGAGCTCATGAAGGCGGTGCTCGCCGAGCTTCCGGCGATGGGCGGTACGAAGGAGGTGCTCGGCCAGTCGCGGCGTTCTCGGCCTGGCCTGGTTCGACTGGTCAACGGCGCCTTCGGCGACGCGTTTGCGCCCGGGCTCTCGCGCCAGGAGGTGGAACTGGCGCCCGTGCGCAAAGAGCTGGTCCCCGACGCGGCACTCGCGAACTGGGTGCTCAACGGTAGGAACGTGACGGAGCGGGCTGCCGCACTCGCCGAAGGCGTCAAAGCTCTCGTCGCTTCAGGCTATCGCGTCGTCGACCCGTCGAGCGGCAACCCCCGACCCGCTCACTTCGGGGACATCGCGGTGTTGTGCAAGACCAACGTGGGCGTCCAGACGGTGGCGGAGGCCCTGCGCATCGCGTCGGTGCCCTGGGCCACGCAGCAGTCCGGGCTCCTCTCCACGCCCGAGGCCGTCCTTGCGGTCGCGTGCCTGCGTCGATTCAACGACCCGCGCGACACCCTGGCGAGCGCGGAGATCGTTTCGCTGGCCGACTGCGAGGAGCCCGAGTCCTGGCTCGCGGACCGCCTGCGCTACCTCGAAGCCGGGGGCGACAGCGCGCAGTGGCGGGACGGCACCGAGGGCGGTCACCCGCTGCTCGCGCGCATTGCGAAGCTGCGAGAGCAGGCGCCGCTGCTCTCGCCCTACGCCGCGATGGAGCTCGTCGTCGTCCAGTGTGATCTCGCCGGACGCGTGCTGCGCTGGCGGCGCAACGAACTCGTCGCCCAGGTGCGCTTGGCGAACCTCCAGGCTCTCCTCGGCCTCGCTAGGACCTACGAAGACGCGTGCCGTGCGCGGCGCGAGCCGGGTACGTTTTCCGGCCTGATTCTCTGGCTCGGCGAGCAGGCCGGTGCGCAACTGGACATGCTCGCGCAACCGCCCGTCGATGCGGTCAAGATCATGACGCACCACGCGGCCAAGGGACTGGAGTGGCCGATTGTCGTCCTGCTGGACCTGGAGAAGGACATCCAGGACCGCATCTGGTCGGTCGGCGCGCGGTCCGAGGGGCGCCTCGACGTCGCCGCCCCGCTCAAGGACCGGTGGATCCGATACTGGCCGTGGCCGTTCAGCGCACAGAAGAAGGTCGACATCGCCGACACCATTGCTCAGTCGGCAGAGGGAACTCGCCTGCGTGCGGAGGCGATGGAAGAGGCCAAGCGCCTCCTGTACGTGAGCGCGACACGGGCACGCGACTGCCTCGTCTTGGCGTTCCCCGCCAAGCGAGGCGCGTGCGAGTGGCTCGGTTCGCTGAATGCGCCGTGGCTGGCGCCGGACGTCGCGGACGATGCGGTGTCTCTCCCCGATGGTTCGCGCGTCTCGTGCGACTTCCGCAGCTTCGACGCGCCGGCCGCGCCCTCTGTCGCGGTCGAACCCGATGCGCCGCTCCATTGGTTCCGTGGCACCGAATCGCGCACCGAGCGGCTGCCAGCGACCTTGGTTGCCTCGGCCACCCAGGCCCGGGCTTGCAGGATCACGGATTCCGCATCGATCGGCGATCGCATCCCGCTCTCGGCGGGAATCGACATGACCGCTCTCGGCGACGCGATCCACGCCTGCATCGCGACGGCGTTCACCGATCCGAGCGTGCCCTTCGACGAGCCCCGGGCAGCGCGCATCCTCGGCGGTTTCGGACTCGCGGGCGCACTCGAACCGTCCGCACTGGTTCGACAGATCGCGGCATTGGATGCGTGGATCTCCGCGCGCTGGCCGGACTGCAGGCGCCACGCCGAGATACCCATCGAGTCGATTCTTCCCAGCGGGCAGGTCATGCACGGCCGCATCGATCTCCTCCTGGAGACGAAGACTGGCTGGGTGCTTCTCGATCACAAGGCAAATCCGGCGCCGCGGGATCGATGGGATCAGGTTGCCCAGGAGCACGGCGGGCAACTGTCCGTCTACGCGGATGCCCTCGTGCGTGCCACGGGGCGTTCCGTCGCGGAGGCGTGGATCGTCCTGCCCGTCGGAGCCGGCGCGATCCAGGTGACGGCGAGCGAGCTATGAGCGGCAGACCATCTCATCGGCGAGAGTCCAGGGCGACGCCAAGCACGGAGCGGCGCCCAGCGGTGGGGAGGCGGCCGTGAGGCACGACGCGGTGACGTGGCTGGACTTCCGCGCGGACGATCTCGCGCGAGCGCGCGACTTCATCCGATCCCTTCAGGAAGAAGGCGTTATCGACGAGCTCGGGTTCCTCGCTCTTCTGGGACGGTTCTCCGACCTGCTGCATCCGGCGACGACCACCCTGATGCGGTCTGCCCGATATTTCTACTTCATCGCCGGCATCTATCGGTCGCTCGAGCGCGAAGGGGCTCGTGCGAGCCAGATTCCTCATCTGTCTCGGCAACGGCAGGACGAGCTGAGGGACGTCCTCTCGGATACGGAGACGATAGGCGTCATCGGTCGGGACGCAGGCATCAACCTCAGGCAGTTCCCATCGCAGATCTACTGGAGCGGGCTGAAGAAACTCGGGATGTTCACGTCGAATCTCTCCGAAAGCGCCTATCAGGAGCAGTTCGACGACATCAGGCGCAGCCGCCGCGGGTATCAGGACGACGACAAGACGCCGCAGGGACCGGAGGGCGTGCGGTTCTGGTCCGACGATCTGCCGCCGGCAAGTTTTCTGGATTCGGATGGCCGGATACGGCCAGGCGCGACCTTCAAGCTCACCAGGGCGGAAGCCTCGGACCTGCACAAGAGGTTTACGTCGCGTTTCTCCGAGTCGCTCCTGTCGCACATGCTCAAACATCGACTCATCGGCATCGACTGGCCTTGGGAGTGCCCGAAGCTCCCCGAGAGTCTCGCCGTCTGGGTCTGGCACGCCAGGAACATGAGCCTCCTCGTCCGAGGAGCCACACTGCAGTACTACTCCCTGCTGATGGAGGAGCGCGACAAGCTGAGGATCGAGGAGGACACGGACCTCGTTGCTCCCATCTTCAACGAGTGGTGGATCGCGGCCAAAGAGCCTCTGAAGAAGTGGCGCACGAGCGAGTTCGTGACGGTCCCGACCGTCGCCTCGGCATTGCGTCTCGGCAACCGAGGCGATCGCTGGTTCATCGACGGCTGGCTCGAGTGCTGTGTCGCGGCGTCGACTGCCGAAGCACTTCTGCGCGACGAGAAGGCCAGGCATCTGATCCGAGAGCGAGAGCGACGCGTCAAGCCGGCGAAAGCGCGGCTCAAGTACGAGAAGCACCTGAGGCAGTGGAAGCCCGATCGGGTCGGCGAAGGGATCTACCAGTTCGACTACCGACACAGCATCGGGTCCCGCTTCGTTTCCGAGATCCTCGACGGCATGGAGCGCGGCCAGTGAGCGTTCTCGACGTTACTCGCCAACGCAGTGCGTTCACCGACGCACTGCGTCCCCCGCCTGGATTCGTGCTCGGCGCGTGCATCGGCACGACCTTCAGCCTGGACTTCGAGCTCTTCACCGCCGTGCTCCTGGCATTCGTCGGGGCCGACGTGGAGGAACCCCTGAACAACGCGCCTGCAGTGCTGACGTCGGTGGCGAGGCTGAGGTCTCGCCTGCGAGTCTTCGTGAACGGGGGAAGCCTTCACCCGCCGGTGACGACGAACCGGCTCTACGCGCTCTACGACCGAATACTCCGGCCGAAGGCAGTGGACGGGGGCGCATTCCACCCCAAGGTCTGGGTCCTGCGTTTCGATCCGGTGGCCCGCCCCGAGCGGCACAGCGTCGAGCCCGTTTATCGGTTGCTGACGGCGAGCAGGAACGTGACGGATTCCGGTTGCTGGGAGCTCGGCGCACTGTTCGAAGGGTCACGGCGAACCGGCACACAGAAGTTCGGATCGGACGTCGCCGCCTTCTGCCGGAAAGTGGCGGCTTCCCGCGATCTCCCCAAGGCTTTGTGGAAGCTGATCGAGGAGCTGAAGTACGTCGAGTTCGTGGCACCTCGGGAGGCGGCGCAGGGCCTGAGATTCGATTGGCAGTCGCCTGGCGATCGCGTGCTCATCAACCGGTTGCCGCGGGCCATGTCGCGCGTCCTTGTGATATCGCCGTTCCTGCGCGCGGACTTCCTCAAGCGTCTGTGCGATCGGACCGACGACCTGACGCTCGTCAGCACCCAGGACGAACTCGATCAGCTCTCCGACGAGACTCACGAGCGTCTGGCTAACGCCCGGGTCTTTGTGGTCTCAGCCGAAGCCGACGAAGAGGCGCCGTCGCTGGACCTTCACGCCAAGCTGCTGGCCTGGGAGTCCGATGGCGTCAGCGAAACCCTGATCGGGTCGGCGAACGCAACGGGTCCAGGCTGGGGGTGCGGTCCGAACGTCAACTGCGAGGCGATGGTGTCGCTCAACCCCGGCCTTGGCATCGATGCGGTTGTGAAAGCCTTCGTCGCGCCTGCCAAGGACCAGCTGCAACCGTGGATCGACAGGTACGTCCGCCAGACCGCGGTCGCCGACCCCGAGCGGGAGGCGGCCAAGCGCCTGGAGCACTTCAAACGTCTCCTGCGCGCGGACCAGATTCGCGGCGAGTACGACCCGGTGAAGAAGACCCTTCGGCTGCTCGCGCCGTCCTCGGCCGGCGAGCAGACGTGGCCGGCGGACATGCGCGCGGAGATCGTGCCACTCCTCCAGCGAGATCAGTCGGCACGCGCGGACTACCGGCTCGTTTACGGTCCGGGGGCGGCCTTCCAAGGGATCGAGCTCGAGGACGTCGCGGCTTTCGCCTACCTCGTGGTCTGGAGCGAGCACCACCGGGACGTCGAACTCGCGGTTGTCGTGCAGTTCGAGCTGAACCTCGGAGCACTGGAGGCGGATGACCGGGACAAGGCCGTGAACGCCCGCCTTCTTGAGGGAGTCGACGCGCGCAGCCTGCTGTTAGACGTGCTGGCGGGCTTGCCCGGCGGGACATCGCGGCCCGCAGGCGGGGGACAGTCCGGGGTCTGGCAGGCGGGCGATCCGCTGCTGAGGCGAGCGACGATCGAAAGAATCCTCGAGGCGTGCACTGCGGACCCGAGCCGCATCCACGAGGTCGAGGCCGTCTTGGCGGCGTGCGGCGACGCATCCAACATGAGCACGTTCCGCGAGTTCTGGGCGGTGTTCCGCGAATCGCTCGAAGAGGAAGGTGCCGGTGTCTAGTCTCGAGCTCGCCGAGTTTCAGCGCGCCGCGGTCGAGACGATCTGCGAGCGTTTGACGAACGCAGGCGGATCGCGTCGATTTCTTCTCGCCGACGAAGTCGGGCTGGGCAAGACCGTCGTCGCGCGCGGCGTGATCGACGAACTCTTGCGGCGCCGGCGGGGCCGAGAGCTGGTGGTGGTGTACTTGTGTTCGAACACCGAGATCGCCGACCAGAACCGAACGAAGCTTGCGCCGAACGCTCCGCCGTCGCTGCGAAGGATCACCCAGCTCGCGTGGAGCACCAAAGCCGGCGACAACCTTCAGCTCTATTCATTCACTCCCGGCACGTCGCTGTCCGAGGGAACCGGATTGGCCTGGGAGCGGCAGCTGCTGCTGTTCCTTGTTCACCGCGTCCTCCGGCAGGACATCCGGAAGGGTAAGTGGCGGGAGTATTTCCGATGCGGCGCCGGAGAAGAGCGCTGGAAGGCGGCCACGAAGTTCGCCGTCCTGCGGCTGGAGTTCAATCGCAAACTCCGCCCCGGGCTGCAGCAGAGGATCGCCGAGGAGTGGAGAAAGCCGACCGAGGTCGACGGTACGACGCTCGTGCTGTCCGAAGTCCTGCGCGGCGAGGTCGACCAGTTCAAGCCGACCGATGCCGGAAGCCGGAGGCGCCGGAACCTGATCGTCGGGATGCTTCGCAGCGCCGCGCAGCGCGTTCTCCTCGACGATCTACAGCCTCACCTCGTCATTCTCGATGAGGTCCAGCGGTTCCGGGAAGTGATTGAGGAGGCGACCAGCCGCAGGTCCATCGCGGCGCGTCTCTTCGAGAGGCGTCCGGGCGTCCTCATTCTGTCGGCGACGCCCTACCGCATGCTTGCCCTGGACCATGAAGGGCAGGGGCACTACGACGAGTTCCTGGACACGGTGCGTTTCCTGTTTGCAGACCAAGGCAAGCAGGAGGTCGCTCGCCTGCGGAGCGATCTGAAGGCGTTTCGCGAACGCCTCGAACTCGGGGCCTTCCTTCGAGGGCACGATCACGAGCTGCTGGCGCTTCGAGCGCGCATCGAGCAGCGCCTCCGCAAGGTGATCTGCCGGACGGAGCGCAACGCGTACATACACGACCCGACGAAGGGCGTACAGGAAGTGCGGCCGACGGGGAACGTGTTCGCCGTGCCTCAGAAGGAAGAGGTCGTCGACTACATCCGACTGCGAAGGTTCCTCCTGGACAAGGTCGACACCTCCCAGCACATCACGGAGTACTGGAAGTCGTGTCCCGCGCCTTTCACGTTCATGGACGCGCAGTACGCGCCGATGGCGGCGGCGAAGCGAAAGAAGGCCGTAGTTCCGGCGGGCGTCATCGAGCAAGCGTCGAAACTGGGCGCGTTGCCGCGTCGGAACTTGCGGTTCCGAGAGCTCTTCCAGGCGATGTTCGGCGGTCCCGACGAGCGCTGGCGGTTCTTGTGGACGCGGCCGACCTACACCTACTACCGCGACGAATTCTTCCGGGAGGCCGATCCGAAGAAGATGCTCGTCTTCTCCGGCTGGCGCTTCGTGCCGAAAGCCATCGCTCTGCTGACAAGCCACGAGGCCGAACAACGAATCGCTCCGCGCGGTCGCCTGTGGGAGGGCGACGACCGGCCGCCACTGCGCTTCACCGAGAAGGGCTCTTTCCACATCTTCGATGTCTGTTTGCCATCGCCGGCGCTCGCTCGGCTCGTCGAACCCTCGGCTCTGGCGAGCGACGCCCTCACGGCCAAGGAACTGCTCAGGCGCACGCGGAAGGCTCTGAAGAGGGCGCTGGAAGAGGCTGGCGTCGAGGTTGCAGCCACGAGCCGTTCGCCGATATGGCAAGCCGTCGCGCGCCTGGAGCGACACTCGGATTCGTCAATCCGAGATGCTCTGGAAGGGAGCGCGGTCTACAACGGGGACGACATCACCGAGCGCTTCGCCGAGCACGTCGATACCTTCGTCGACTGGATGGAGGAGGAGGGCTCCTTGCGCATCTCCGAGGAGCGGCTCACGCATCTTGCGCGCATCGCTGCCTTTTCACCGGCCATCTCTCTCCTGCGCGCCTTCTGGACGACTTATCCCGAAAGCCGCGGCGAGGTGCACGAAAGGCTTGTCGATCTCTGCTTTGGAGAGCTCCGGAGCTATTTCAACCGGCGCACCGTTCGAGCGATCGTCGAGCGCTCCGTGCCGGCAGGGCGCGGCTATGCGCGTGCCGCGATCGAGTACTGCGAGCGCGCGCACTTCCAGGCGATTGCCGACGAGTACTTGTACCTCGGCAAGAACGTTCTGCAGCGCAACGGCCCGGCCGAAATGGCGGAACACTTGGCTCGCGTGCTGGGCGTAGGCACGGGGAGCCCCAACATCAATCTGACGACCGATACGGGGCGCATACGTGCCGAACAACTGGTCCGCCGGTCGCACTTCGCGCTGGCGTTCGGCGAGGACGTCAAGGTCGACCAAGGAGTCCCCTTGGAGCAAACGGGGCCTAGCCGGAAGACGGCAGTGCGCGAGGCCTTCAACTCGCCGTTCTGGCCGTTTGTCCTGTCGACCACGTCGGTCGGGCAAGAGGGGCTGGACTTCCACCTCTTCTGCCGCGACATCGTCCATTGGAACCTGCCGTCGAATCCCGTCGACCTCGAGCAGAGGGAGGGCCGTATCAACCGACGCGACGGATTGGCGATTCGTCGGGCGATCGCAAGAGAATGGCCGCTAGAGCGCCTCGCCCAAGCGGGCCCGGGAAGCAGCCCGAACTTCTGGGAGCGAGTGTTCTCGGTGGTCGGGGAGGCGCCCGATATTCAGCGCTACAAGCACGGGCTCTACCCCCACTGGGTCTTCGAGCCGAGAGGCGGCCAGGTCGAGAGGATCCGCCGGCACCTCTTCTTCTACACCGACAGTCAGGACGCGAGCCGTTACGAAGAGCTCAAGGAACGACTTGCTCTGTACCGGTTGGTGTTCGGCCAACCGCGTCAGCAAGATCTGCTCGAGCGGATTCAGCGCACCGTTCGCGACGAAGCCGGCCGGGAGGTGAGCCACACCGCACTGACCCGCTACATGGTCAACCTCTCGCCCTTAGGGGAAGAGCATGCGCAGGTTAGGGCGGCGCTTGAAGCCCAAGAGATCGCGGCATCCCCTGACAAGCTGCAGCAGCTCTTGCGAGATGTCGAACAGATCGAGGCCGAGCGTGCAGCGGAACTGCTTCCGGCGAGAGGCGATCTGGACCGGTTCAAAGCGATGGTTCGGCGGCACATCGAGTCACCCTACGAGGACCACGGCAAGCTCGTCACGGCGATTCGCGTTCTGACCTACCTTCGCGATCCGTACGACGCCATCATGGATCAGTACGTCGATCTCGGATTGCAGGACGACGTCGCGCTGATCCGTTCTGCCTCACGGTCGCTCGCCTCCTGTGGAACGGTCGGGGCGAAGGGGTGAGGAGATTGGCTACGGTGAGTGAATCCTATCGATGCCAGGCGGGAGGCGACTTCGTGCGCCCCCCTCCACCATTGACATCTTTGAAGATTGAAAGCTATTGCGGAGCCTCGAAGAGGCGCCTCCCACTGACGGCACGCGGAACCTTTCGAGCGAGCCGTCGCACTGCCAACACTGCGCGACTGTCATCGCCAAGTCGATAAGTAGCTAAAGATGGAAATACGCTTCCTCAGAAAGTCTGGCGTCCCCGCGGCGGAGATCAGCGCGCACCAGCGGATTCAGAAGGTCTTCGACGCTTCGCCCTTCACCAAGTCTTGGAGGGGCTACGCCTCGTTTCAGCTCGCGCGTGGCGGGCGAGGGTCCGGGGGCGATGACTTCGACCTCGTTCTGGTCACCCACACGTGCATCGTCGTCATCGAACTGAAGAACTGGCACGGGAATACGCTCAAGTCCGAAGGCGGCAGGTGGTACGTCGACGGCGAAGACCGAGGAGCGTCGCCCGTCGATCTGGTCAGCGAGAAGGCGAAAAAGCTCGCCAGCCGGATGAAGCAGAAGCTCGGCGTCGAGAAGACGCCGTTCGTGAATTCGTTCGTCGTCATCCAGGACGGCATTGAAAACCTGGAACTGCGTGACGAGGAGGAATCGCGTTCAGTTCTCTTCCTGACCGATGACCTGCTCGAGTGGACAAAACGCGACGCGTACGAGGCCGTCTTGCCGTGGCGGCCAAGATTCAACGTTCTGGCGAACTTGCCGCTGTACGACCAGTTCTTCGGTGGGACCGACTTCAAACCGAAGGACTACTTGGTTCAAGGGTACCGTCCCGGAGACAACCCGATTTGGGAACACCCACGGCGCCTCTACTCAGAGTTCCGTGCGCGGGCGAAGGACAACCCCGACCAGTTCGCCCTCTTGCGACAGTGGGACTTCAGCGCTATGGGGCCTGCCCTCATCGGAGAGGGCGACAGGGCGTTCATCGGTTTGCGCGAGCAGCGCATCTATGAGTACGTCGCGGAGCGAAATGAGGAGCTTTCTCTGGGTCTGCTCAGGCCCATAGGCCGCCACGGCGACAAGGACGTAAACCTCGACTTCGCCGAACTCTATGCCCTCCCATCGAAGCTGGTCCGCCTTAACGAGTTCAGCAACAGCGTTCTGCCCAGACTGACGGCGGACGAGCGCGTTCTTCTGGTCAAGGCGCTCTTGAACCGGTTCGCCGAACTTCACGAGCTGAGCGTTGCGCACCGCGACGTGGCGGAGCACTGTCTGTGGCTGGAGCGGCCAGCCAAGGTCGTCATGACCGGCTTTCCCGCCGCCCACTATCCGTCCATGCAGACGGTCGGCACCTTCCGTGAACAGCTGAAGGTTGAGCGCGCCAACCTCCCGGAAGACACCGGACTTGCAAAGGAGGGCACCCCGTACACGCGAGACGTCTACCTACTCGGGGTGCAAGCACACCTGCTGTTGTTCGGCGAGCGTCCGCCAAAGTTGCGGGACGTCTACGAGTGGACGCCGCGAGCCGATAAGGACTTCGGTGGGGCGTTCGACGCTGTATTGGCCAAGGCGCTCGACCGCGAGCCATCCAAGAGGTACAGCAACGCACGAGAGATGCTCGAGGCCGTCAACGCCGCGACCTCATCCCCCGCTCAACAAGCCATCGATCTGAGCCGATTCGAAGCGTATCGCGCAGCGAGCAAGCAGCGCGACTATGAAGAGGCAGAGGTGTTGACCGATGAGGATGATCTTCTCTTCTATCGATCCAAAGGAGCCGAGGGCGACCTGGCGGTGAAGGTCTGGATTGGCGTCGAGCCCGACGCTCGAAAGCCCGAACTGTCGCTACGCCTGCTCGCCTTCCTCGAGCGAGCACGAGTGCTGAAGGGCTGTGTCCTTCCCGGGCTGCCACGCATTATCGATTTCGGCCTCAGCCGCCGGAGCCTTCTGCTCGTCTACGAGTGGGTCGACGGGCTTGCGCTGAAGGACTGGCTGGCAAAGGACCCGCCGCTCGAGCAGCGGCTCGCAATCGCATCGATGCTCGTCGACACGCTCGCGCGTATCCACGCCCTCGAACTGGCTCACGGCGACGTCCACCCCGGAAACGTCATCGTTGCTCCGACTGGTCAGGCCTTCTTCATCGACGCTTTCGACTTCCGTCGCGGAACAGAGGATGCCTACACAACGGCCTACTTGCCGCCCACGTACAAGTCGCTGACGCCGATGGAACGGGACCGCTATGGAGTGGCAGCGGTCATCGCTGAGGTTCTGGGAGGCACCAAGGAAACACCCGAAGGTCCCTTCCCCGTACCTGCCGTCTACGAGCAGCTGCGCAAGCTTCTCACTGATCTGCAGGCCTCTGCGCTTGAGCCATTGCAGAACGCGCTGGCAAAGGCGGCGCAGGCGGGCGAGAAGGCGACACCCGCGTTCACGGCAACGGTGCAGTACCTATCCCGCAAGGGCGTCCCTGCCGGCGCCATGCACCCGGATAACGGCATCTTCCATGTGTCGGTGGAGCGCTCGAAGAAGAGGGCGGGCGATGCCCCTCTCTGGTTCGTTCGCATCACAGGGGTGGGTCGGCAGGTCACATTTGACTGGAACATCGAGCAGGGAGTCGCGCAAAACGTCTGGGCCGGCCCCATAACCCAGGCCCAGTTGATGTGGGCCCAGATCTACCGCGACACAACGCTGGAAGCACGCATCGAACTTGCTGACGGCGCTGTCGCGGATGTCGATGAGGTCGCCCGCGCCGTGCTGGACTTGCCGGAAGTCAGCCGAAAGGTCGGCGAAGCAGAGCCTGCCAAGCAAGCCCCTCTGGCGCCTTCAGAGGCCTCAACAACGTCGGCTCAGGACATCGGCGCATCCGCACCGACTCCAGCAACGACGTTGCCAGCGCCCATCCCGGAGCTGTGGCAGGCACTGCTCGACGCAGAGGAAGAAGTACTGCCGATGGTGACGGTCTCCGGCGAGCGACGCGCCAATCCGGAGCGACGCGGCCAAGTGCTTGTCCCCTATCACTTGGACAGCGGCGGCATCGACTACGACGGCGGAGACACCGTCGTCGTCGAGTTCCTCGGGACTGACAAGAACTGGCGCTCTTGCGGCTTACTAAGCCTGCGGGACACGACCTTCGGCGACCAGGCGGAACTCGCCATTGACGACTTCAACAGTCGCACAAACCTCAAGATCGGCGAACGTCTGCGTCTTCGAAGCACGCTCGAAAAAGCCTCGTTTACGCGCCGCAGCCAAGCCGTGCAGCGACTGCTGAATGACAAGGCGGTCATACCGGGGCTGACCAGCTACTTCAATCCCGCCGTTTCCGCTGAAAGGGTTCCCCTCAGCTATCCGGTTCCGACGGACGCCGATCTGGACGTCTACGCCGACGGGGACAAGCAGCTCAACGAGAGCCAACGCGACGCCTTCCGCAAAGTGCTTGGCAACGGCCCCATCAGCCTTCTGCAAGGGCCCCCGGGCACCGGTAAGACCTGGTTTATCGCCTCGCTGCTGCACTACCTGATGACCAAGCAGCAGTCGCGCCGCATCCTGCTGGTCAGCCAGTCTCACGAGGCAGTCAACAACGCTCTCGAGAAAGCGCTCGATCTGTGTCGCGACAAGGGCATCCCGTTCGACGCCGTTCGGCTGGGCAACGAGTCCGCTGCGTCCGACCGAATTCGCCACCTTCACAGCGGGTCCATCGAGCAAGCCTACCGCGAGAGATTCAAGGCGGAGCAGCGACTGCGCATCACGCGGCTTGCGGTAGAGATGGGCCTGCCCGAGGACTTTGCTCGCGAGTTCGTCGAACTTCACCATCGGCTCGGTGGCCTTGCTACGCGGATCGGCTTCATGGCTGGCGAAGTCGAGTCGGCGCCCGAAGGCGCTGAGCGAAGCGCTGCAATGGCCCGCCTCAAGTCGTTGCTGGGTAGTTTCGACGACATCTGCCAGGACGTCTATGACGAGTCCGTTGACGGACCTCCGGCGACCGTCATTGCCACCCTCGAGGCGCGGCTCATTGCCGAGCACGGCGTAGCCTCGCCCGATGCGGTTCACCGCCTGCGAAGGCTGGTGCGCCTTTCGGAGGACTGGCTATCCGCGCTGGGCTCGCCGCAGGCCAACTTCTCGGAGTTCCTGGCCAAGTCTCGAACTGTCGTGGCCGGCACCCTGGTCGGCGTCGGTCACCGGGCGTCCGGGGTAGTGCAGAACCTGTACGACTGGGTCATCATCGACGAGGCGGGCCGTGCCGCCCCCAGCGAGCTTGCGGTCGCGATGCAGACTGGGCACCGCATCTTGCTGGTCGGCGACCACAAGCAATTGCCGCCAACGTTCTCGCAAGAAGTCAGAGAAGCCATCAAGGCGCGCTATGCCGTCAGCGACGAGTCATCCGTCTTCGGCAGCGACTTCGAACGCATCTTCGAGTCCGACTACGGTCGGCGCGTCGGCGCGTCACTGCTGCGCCAGTACCGCATGGCGCCGAACATCGGCGAGCTGGTGTCCTCCTGCTTCTACGACGGCCGACTGGAGACGGGCCGCGGCGACCCCCCCGAGTTCTATTCGCACCTCCCCAACCTGCTCAGGCACCAGGTGAATTGGGTCGACACCACCCCGCTCGGCGCACACGCGCACGAGCAGGTGTCAAGCGCCGGCGACCAGCGGTGGAACGAGCTTGAAGCCAAGGTCGTGATGGGTGTGCTTCGGCAAATCGTGGAGAGCCACGAATTCATGGATCGACTCACGCAGGAGCTTGAACCCGGGGAGCCCGCCGTCGGCATCATCTGCATGTACAGCCGCCAGCGCGAAGTCCTAGACCGGATGAAGGCGGAGGCCAGCTGGCTCGGCGACGCGCGCAAGCTCGTCAAGATTGACACGGTCGACAGCTACCAGGGCAAGGAAAACCGGGTGGTCATCCTCTCTACCGTGCGCAACAACGACCGTGGCAAGGTCGGGTTCCTGACCAGTCCGAACCGCATCAACGTTGCCTTGTCGCGCGCCATGGACAGGCTATTTGTCGTGGGCTCCAGCGCGATGTGGAACCGAAAGAACGCCGACCTCCCACTCGGCCGTGTTCTGTCGAAGGTTCAGCAGATGAGCAGTGAAGGCAAGGCGATCACGCTATCCGCCAAGGAGTTCCTGCAATGAGCGGCGCCAGCTACGAATTCAATCGGGCCACCTTCGGGCTGCCTGTCGAAAGCTATCGGGTGGATTCCTTCATCACCAAGGGCGAGCGCCTTCCAGTGGTGACGGAGTTCGTCCTACGTCTGCTCCGAATCTGCGGTCCCATCACCGTTCCGGCTTTTCGCGACTACTTCGGCTTCTCCGAGGCCGAGTCTCTGTCGGTGGTGAACCGCCCCGGGTTTCGTGGAGGCTGGTTGGTTTAAGTCAGACCTCCACTG
>DAOMFD010000007.1:0-26986 GCA_035429605.1 Steroidobacteraceae bacterium
GGTCCATGCGGCCCTGGCTCACCTGGCCGCCGATGTTCTGCTCGAGGCGCGAGAAGATCTGCGCGAACCACTGCGCCTGCAGGGCCTCGTGGAAAGTTCGCGCCGGGTGCTCTGGCACGCGCGCGCAGTTGGCTGCGATTTCCTCCAGCTCGCGTTTGCGGTGCGGGTCGGCCTCGCGCGCAGCCAGCTCGGCGGCGAGCGCGGAGTAGCGACGCGCCCAGAGGACCATCGCATCACACGTGATGATGACCGCCTCGAGGAACGGCTTCTTCTCGACGACGTCGTAAGGGTCCTCGAGCGCCGCTAGGCGGGCTTCCGCCTCCGCCCGGATGCCGGCACAGCCCTTGTTGATGATCTTGGCGAAGTCGTGGGCCCAGTTCTGAGAGTGCCGCCAGAGCCCCGTGCTTATGCCAACGCCAGTGGCGTTCGACGCGTTGTTGCGGTCCGGGCCGAAAAAGAAGAACCGGGTGTCCTCCGGCAGCCTGCGGACGAAACTCGTGCCGAAGTCCTTGCCATTCCAGTATGGATACAGGACGTCCTCGATGGCTCGCTTGTCTTCGGCCGTAAACGCGACGGCACCCTTCTGGCCCACCTGCTTATCCGCGGCCTCGGCCGCCGCCTTGAGCAGGCTGCCATCGAGTTCGCCGTAGACGAGTCCATAGCGGCCCAGCCACGTATTCGGGCGACCGACAATGAGTTCGTCCTCGAAGATCGTGACCGGGATGTTCTCCGCGACGTGCTTCAGCGCCTTGGCCCAGCGCAGCACCAGCGGCTGGCCTTCCGTCTGCTTGAAGGACTCCGTGAAGTACACGGCGCGGTGGACCGTCACTCGAGGACTGCCGTAACCGCGGATGGCATCAAAGATCCGCAGCACCCGCTCGCTGATGTTGCCATGCAGCGCCTTCGCGCCCTGCTCGATCGCGAGTTCCTGGGCCGACAGGGCTGCGGCGGCCGCGGCACCCGGCGGTGCGGACGAAGTCTTCTGATGCACATGCGATGTCACGGCGCTCATCCTGCGTACTCCTTCAGATCGGTGCCCGACACGGGCGGACGCGTCCCCCACGAAATCGACCATACGCGCCCTCTCGTAAAGGCCTTGCGCCTTTCGTTGCGCCTTTTGAGCATTTGGTCTCCAATGATTCACTGGCGATGCCGCTGGGCCGACGCGCGGGACGCAGCATCGCTGCAATGCAGCAAGCAGACGCGGCGCAGACCTTCGTGCAACGATAGGTGGGTTTCTGCAACCAGGGGGACATCGCCGTGAGGTCAGCCACCGCGCTTGCGTACATCATCCTGCTGCTGCCGATCACGGCGGATGCCGCGCTGACACAGGTCGCATCCGACGGCGCGATCATCGAACACCACTTCCAGGTCAGCGCGACACCGACGGTCGCGTGGAATGCACTCGTGCACCCCGAACTTTGGTGGCCGTCCGACCACACGTGGTCCGGCGACCGCGCGAACCTGCGCCTCACGGCTCAGGCCGGCGGCTGTTTCTGCGAGAACTGGGGAGAATCGAGCGCCGAGCACGGGTATGTCGTCATGTCCGTGCCCGGCAAGGTGCTGCGGATCCGCGGCGCACTGGGTCCATTGCAGGACATGGCTGTCACCGCGGTACTGACAATCCGGCTGGCAGCGGCAGCGTCTGGCAGCACCGAAGCGACCGTGACCTACCGCATCAGCGGCGACGCCTCGCACAAGCTCGACGCCCTGGCCCCGGCGGTGGACAAGGTCGTCGGCCTGCAGTTCGGCAACTTCGCGGCCTACGCCTCCGGGAGGCCGGTCAAGCCTGCGCCTTGACCTTCGCGATCCACTCGTCGACCAGGCGCTCGAGCACGGTGAGCGGCACCGAGCCATTCTCGAGCACGACCGTGTGGAAGTCCTTCAGGTCGAATTTCGGCCCCAGCTCGCGACGCGCCTTCTCGCGCAGTTCGAGGATCTTGAGCTGCCCGACCTTGTACGAGCACGCCTGCCCCGGCAGCGCCATGTAGCGCTCGACCTCCGAGGTCGCGTCGCTCTCCGCCATGCCGGTGGTGTTCACCATGTAGTCGATCGCCTGCTCGCGCGTCCAGCCGTCGGCGTGAAGGCCGGTGTCCACCACGAGACGCACGGCTCGCAACAGTTCCGCCTGCAGGCGCCCGAGGTCTCCGAGCGGATCGTCCTTGTACAGGCCGACCTCGGCCGCGAGCCGCTCGGCATACAGCGCCCAGCCTTCGACGTAGGCCCCGTAGATCGACTGTTGCCGGATCAGCGGCAGGTCCTTGAGGCCCAGCGCGGTTGCGATCTGGAAATGGTGGCCCGGGATGCCCTCGTGGTACGCGAGGGTCTTCATGCCCCAGGTCGGCGTCTCCTTGGTGTCGCGCAGGTTGGCGAAGAACGTGCCCGGACGCGAACCGTCCATCGCCGGGGGATTGTAGTGCGCCCCGCTCGAGCCCTTCTCCACCGACGGCGGCTCGCGCTCCACCTTGAGTTCGCCCGGCGGGATGGTGCGGAAGTACTGCGGCATGAGCTTCGCGACCTCGGCGAGGATCTCGCGGTAGCGCGCCAGCAGCTTCGCGCGGCCCTCGTCGGTGTCCGGCTCGAGGTAGCGCGGGTCCTCGCCGAGCGCCTTCATCCGCTCGGCGACGGTGCCCTGCGTGAACCCCTGGCTCACCAGCAGCGCATTCATCTCCGGCAGGATGCGCGCGACCTCGTCGAGCCCGATCTGGTGGATCTGCGCCGGCGTGTAGTCGGTCGTCGTGAACTGCTTCAGCATCGCCTGGTAATACGCCGCGCCGTCCCTCAGGCGCCCGACGCCAGCGGCCGTGCCCGCGGCCTTCGGCTGCTCGGCGACCAGCGCGTCGCGCATGCGCCGGAAGGCGGGGTAAACGTCGTTGGTCACGGCGGCGACCGCCTCGTCGCGCAGCTGCGACTGCGTGGCGGCGTCGATGTCCTTGGCCGCCTTCATGCGCTCGACGAAGGTCGTCACCAGCGCGTTGTCCGCCGGCTTCGGCGCGAGGGT
This sequence comes from Steroidobacteraceae bacterium, assembly GCA_035429605.1. Taxonomy (GTDB): domain Bacteria; phylum Pseudomonadota; class Gammaproteobacteria; order Steroidobacterales; family Steroidobacteraceae; genus RPQJ01. Next base: position 3,002 of record DAOMFD010000007.1, read on the forward strand.
GTCGTCGATGACCGCGATCGACTTGGCGATCAGCGACGGCGGCATCACCACGCCCGCGTCCGACTGGCGCCGCATCTCGGCGGTGAGAGCGTCGAGCTTCGGGCCCATCGCGCGGAGGCGACTCACGTAATTGCGCGCTGTCTTGTCGTTCTTGACGACGTGCTGGGTCTGCATGAACCCGACCAGGGTCACCTGCGTGCCGAACATCGGGCTGATCGGATAGATGCCCTCCGACGACAGCCAGTCGAACGGCCTGAAGTCGAGCTGCGAGCCGTACAGGTCGAGCAGGATGTCGTAGGTGATCTGGTCCTGCCGGTCGAGCCTGGCGCGGTCGAACTGCTTGACCTCCTCGATGGACTTCGCCGCGAAGTCGTAATCCGAGTCGCGCTTGGCGACGCCGACGTCGGCCAGCTTCCCGGAATGGAAGTCGACGATCGTGCCGTCGGCGATGCCGACGGACGTGAACAACTCCGGATTGCGGACCAGGAAGAAGAATGCCTGCCGGTTCGCCAGCTGGTTGATGGTGAACGGATGGCCCCAGACGATGCGGTAGCCGGCGTACGCCCCGACGACCAGCAGCACCAGGGCGGTCCAGCCGAGGACCTTCAGGACTCTTTTCATTTGATTCTCCCCGCGGTAAGCGCGCGAGGCTACCGCCCGTGCACGCCCCCCGCAAGCGTCCCGCCCGTTCTGCGCGCCGCCGTGCCGGGCAATGGGAATAAAATGGGCGACGGGCAAGACGAACCAGGACGACGATCATGAGTGCACGGATCGCCGAGCAGCGGCGACTGGACGAATGCGCCAACGCCGGAGTGCCGTGGAAGCGCTGGGGGCCGTACCTCAGCGAGCGCCAGTGGGGCACCGTGCGCGAGGACTACAGCGACAACGGCAACGCCTGGGACTACTTTCCGCACGACCAGGCGCGCTCGCGTGCCTATCGCTGGGGCGAGGACGGCCTCGGCGGCGTGAGCGACGACGAGCAGCGCCTGTGCTTCGCGCTCGCGCTCTGGAACGGGCGCGACCCGATCCTGAAGGAGCGTCTCTACGGGCTCACCAACAGCGAGGGCAACCACGGCGAGGACGTGAAGGAGTACTACTTCTACCTCGACAGCACGCCGACGCACTCGTACATGAAGTTCCTGTACAAGTACCCGCAGGCGGAGTTCCCCTACGCGAAGCTGATCGAGGAGAACAAAGCCCGCGGCCGCGCCGGCCAGGAATACGAGCTCATCGACACGGGCGTCTTCGACGACGACCGCTATTTCGACGTGTTCGTCGAGTACGCGAAGGCGGCACCGGACGACATCCTGGTGCGCATCACGGCCTGCAATCGCGGTCCGGACGTCGCGACCTTGCACCTGTTGCCGACGCTGTGGTTCCGCAACACCTGGTCGTGGGGCCAGGAGGTCGAGCGTCCGTCGCTGACCGCCGCGGGTGAGCGCGTCATCGTGGCGCGTCACGCTGAACTTGGCCGCCAGGAACTGGTGTGCGGTGGCCAGCCGGCACTGCTGTTCACGGAGAACGAGACCAATCACGCCCGGCTCTGGGGACAGGCAAACGCGTCGCCCTGGACCAAGGACGCGTTCCACGAGTACGTGATCCATGGCGACATCGCGGCCGTCAACCCCGCCAGGACCGGCACCAAGGCCGCCGCTCTCTACGTCCTCGAAGTCCCGGCCCGCGGCGAGAAAGTCGTGCAACTGCGCCTGTCGCCGAGGCTGGCCCTGGCCGACGGTCCGGATTTCGATCGCGTCTTCAAGGATCGCCTGGCCGAAGCGGACCGGTTCTATGACGTCATCACGCCGGACCGGCTGTCGGCGGACGAGCACCGGGTGATGCGCCAGGCGCTCGCGGGCATGCTCTGGTCCAAGCAGTACTACTACTTCGACCTCGACCGCTGGCTGTCCGAGCACGGCTCGAACCCGGTGCGCGGGGCGTTCGTGCGCAGCACGCGCAACGTCGACTGGTTCCACATGCGCAACAGCGACGTGATCTCGATGCCGGACAAGTGGGAATACCCCTGGTACGCGGCCTGGGACCTCGCCTTCCACACGCTGGCGCTCTCGATGGTGGACATCGACTTCGCCAAGCAGCAGCTCCAGCTGATGCTGCGCGAGGTATACCTGCACCCGAGCGGACAGATCCCGGCCTACGAGTGGAACTTCGGCGACGTCAATCCGCCGGTGCACGCCTGGGCCACGCTGTTCGTGTACAGCGCCGACCGTGGCAAGTCGGGCCGCGGCGACCTGGACTTCCTGCGCCACAGCTTCCAGATGCTGCTGTTCAACTTCAACTGGTGGCTGAACCGCAAGGATCCCACCGGGCGCAACGTGTTCACCGGCGGGTTCCTCGGCCTCGACAACATCGGCGTGTTCGACCGCAGTGCGCCCTTGCCCACCGGCGGGCACCTCGAGCAGGCGGACGGCACGGCGTGGATGGCGTTCTACTGCCAGAACATGCTGGAGATCGCGCTCGAGCTCGCGGCAGACGATCCGGACTACGAGGACCTCGCCTACAAGTTTGCCGAGCATTTCCTGTGGATCGCCCACGCGATGGACCGGATCGGCGAGCATGCCGACGAGATGTGGGACGAGGCCGACGGCTTCTTCTACGACGTGCTGCGGCTCCCGGACGGCCGCGCCGGCCGGCTCAAGGTGCGCTCGATGGTCGGGCTGCTGCCGCTGTGCGCGACCACGGTGTTCCCGGCGGACTCGGCCGAGCGCTTCCCCAAGCTCATGAAACGGCTCGGCGAGTTCCTGGAGCGCAACCCCGACCTGCGCCGGCTGCTCAATCCCCGCGAGCGCAGCCCGCAGGGACGGCCGATGCTCGCGCTGCTCGACGAGCAGAAACTGCGGCGGGTGCTGGCTCGCATGCTCGACGAGGCGGAATTCCTCGCGCCGGGCGGGATCCGCTCGCTGTCGCGCCACCATCTCGACCATCCCTTCGGCGTGCAACTCGACGGCAACCGGTACGAGGTGCGCTACCTGCCGGCCGAGTCCGACAGCGGCATGTTCGGCGGCAACTCGAACTGGCGCGGCCCGGTGTGGATGCCGGTGAACGCGCTCATCATCCGCGCGCTGCTGCAGTTCTACGCCTACTACGGCGACGCGTTCCGGGTCGAGTACCCGACGGGTTCGGGCCGCGAACTGACGCTGTTCGAGGTCGCGCACCAGCTGTCGGACCGCCTCGCCGGCATCTTCCTGCGCGGGCTCGACGGCAGGCGCCCGGTGTACGGCGGGACCGAGAAGTTCCAGGCCGACCCGCACTGGCGCGACCTGATCCTGTTCTACGAGTACTTCCACGGTGACAACAGCGCCGGCATCGGCGCAAGCCACCAGACCGGCTGGACGGGCGTCGTGGCGCGGTTCATGCAGCTGTTCGGTCACCTCGAGGCCCGGGACCTGGTCAACGCCGCCAACCTGCGGCCGCTGGCCCGCTACTACCGGGAGTGATGAGGTCTTGCCGCGCCGGACGACCCTGTGCCTCAGCATGATCGTGAAGAACGAGGCGCCGGTCATTCGCCGGTGCCTCGATTCCGTCCGGCCGCTCATCGACTACTGGGTGATCGTCGACACCGGGTCGACCGACGGCACGCAGCAGATCATCCGCGAACACATGAAGGACGTGCCCGGCGAACTGCACGAGCGGCCGTGGCAGGACTTCGCGCACAATCGTTCCGAGGCGCTCGAGCTTGCACGTCCCCACGCCGATTACTCGCTGATCATCGACGCCGACGACGTGATCGAGATTCCCAGGGGCTACACGCTCCCGCGGCTCAAGGCCGACGCCTATTACCTCGACATCGACCACCCGCCGGTCCGCTACCAGCGCATGCTGGTCGTGAGCAACGCCCGCCCCTGGCGCTACCGTGGCGTGCTGCACGAGTTCCTGACGTGCGAAGGAGCGGGTCCCGCGGGCAAGCTGCCGCTGCTGTACCGCATGAACTTCGACGGCGCGCGGCGGCGTGACCCGTCGACGTTTGAAAAGGACGCCCGGGTCCTGGAACAAGCGCTTTCGACCGAGACGGACCCGTTCCTCAAGTCGCGCTACACGTTCTACCTCGCGCAGAGCTGCCGCGACAGCGGTGACAAGCGCAGGGCGCTGGACCTGTACCTCGCTCGTGCCGGCCAGGGCTTCTGGCAGGACGAGGTGTACGTGAGCCTGCTCGAGGCGGCGCGCCTCATGGAACAGCTCGACTACCCGGAGCAGCAGGTGATCGACGCGTTTCTCGAGGCGGCCAAGGCGGCACCCCGCCGGGCGGAGGCGCTGCATGGCGCCGCACGCTACTGCCGCATCAAGCAGAGGTACGAGGAAGGCTACCGATACGCCAAGTCCGGCCTCAAGTTGCAGCAGCCGAGCGACGGGCTGTTCGTGGAAGCGTCGGTCTACCAGTGGAGCCTGCTGGACGAATACTCGATCCTCTGCTTCTGGGTCGGGCGCTATCGCGACTCGCTCGAGGCCTGCCTGACGCTGCTCACGGGCGAGCATTGCCCCGAGGAACAGCGCGAGCGAATCCTCGCCAACGGGGCCCAGGCGAAGCAGAAGCTGACCGGGTAGCCTGCCGGCCGGTCACGGGCCCGCCGCTGGTCGCTGCGACCGATTCGCCGGCCTGCTAGTCTCCTCCGCTGGATAAGCAAGACTCAGGGGGTTCCATGCCGACCAATGCCCAGTTCCTGATGCCCGTACTCGCGCTCGTCGCCTGGACGTTCGTGATGTGGGCGTGGATGTACGCGACGCGCATACCCGCCATGCGGGCCGCCGGGATCGATCCCCAGGACGCCGCGTATTCCGACGCGCTCGGCGAACGCCTGCCGCCGCAGGTGCGCTGGAAGGCCGACAACTACAACCACCTGCACGAACAGCCGACGATCTTCTACGCGCTCATGTTCTTCGCGGCGTTGACCGGCGGCGGCGACGCGATCGCGCTCGAACTCGCCTGGGCCTACGTGGCGCTGCGCGTCGTGCACTCCCTCGTGCAGGCGACGGTGAACCGCATCGTCGTGCGCTTCGCGCTGTTCATGCTCGCTTCGCTCGTGCTGCTCGCGTTCACGGTCCGCGAGGCGATGCGCCTGCTGTAACGCCTACTCGCGGTAGTGACAGCCGCGGCTCTCGCGGTTCTCCCATGCGGCGAGCGTCACGATGAGCGCCACGCGGATCGAGTTGCGCAGGCCGATCAGGTCGTCGCTCAGCGCCGCCGCGCGATAGAACCGCTCGATCTCGACCTCGAGGTTGCGCAGGTCGCGGATCGCGCGCGCGAGGCGTCGCGTCGTGCGCACGAGCCCCACGTAGTTCCACATGATGTGCCGGATCGACGTCACGTCCTGGGCAACCAGCGCGGGGTCGGGCGCCACGGCGCCGGTCGGCTCCCAGGGCGGGATGTCGTCGTAGAGCGTCGCGCCGCGCGGCTCGAGGCTCGCCACGATGTCCTGCGCCGAGCGGTGTCCCCAGACGAGTCCCTCGAGCAGGGACGTGCTGGCGAGCCGGTTCGCACCGTGCACGCCGGTGCACGACACCTCGCCGATCGCGTAGAGCCGGTCGAGCGTGCTGCGACCGTTCGCGTCGACCCACACGCCGCCGCAGGAGTAGTGCGCCGCCGGCACGACCGGCAGCAGGTCGCGCGTGATGTCGATCCCGTACTCGAGGCAGCTCTGGAACATGCCCGGGAACTCGGCGCGGATGCGCTCGGCGGGGATATACGACGCCAAATCCAGGTACACGTTCTTGACGCCTTTCGACAGCATCTCCGCGTGGATGCTGCGGGATACGACGTCGCGCGGCGCGAGGTCCTTCCACTCCGGGTCGTAGCGGTCCATGAACGGCCGGCGCCGCTCGTCCACCAGCCGTGCACCCGCGCCGCGCACTGCCTCAGTGACGAGGAAGCACGGCGCATTGCGGTGATAGAAGGCGGTCGGGTGGAACTGCACGTACTCGGTGTTGATGACGCGCGCACCCGCACGATAGGCCATGGCGAGTCCGTCGCCGCGGGATCCGACCGGGTTGGTGGTGCGCAGGTAGATCTGCCCGAGCCCGCCGGTCGCGAGGATCGTGGACCTCGCGAAGCAGCGCACGACGTTGCCGCTCCCCTGGTCGAGCACGTAGGCGCCGACGCACGACACGGGATCGTACACGGCGCGGCGGTCGCGACCGTGGTGAGCGGGAGTGAGCAGGTCCACGGCGGTGTGCGCCGTCAGGAATCGCACGTGGGGGTGACGCCGCAGCTCCGCGATCAGCGCATCCTCGATGGCTCGCCCGGTGGCGTCGGTGGAGTGCACGATGCGCGGCAGCGAGTGCCCCCCCTCCCGGCCCAGCGACAGGCTGCCGTCCGGGCGCCGGTCGAAAGGCACCTTCAGGCGGTCGATCAGCACCGACTGCACGAGGTCCGGGCCGGTGCGCGCGAGGGTCTCGACGGCCTGCTCGCGGCAGATGCCGGCGCCGGCGTTGAGCACGTCGTGCACCAGCAGCTCGGGGGAATCCCCCTCGCCCCGGAAGATGATGCCGCCCTGCGCCCAGTAGGTGTTCGAGTCGGCGGCCTCGGCGGCGCGCGTGACGATCACCACGTCGAGCCCGGCGTCGGCGAGCTCCAGCGCGGCCGTGCCGCCGGCGATGCCGCAGCCGAGGATCAGGACGTCGCTGTGGATGGCGGGGCTCAATCGACCTTCGGCCCGACGGCGAGCATGCGCTCCACGGCACGCAGCGCGCGCACGCGGATGTCCTCCGGCACGTCGATCACCCAGCGCATGTCGCGCAGCGAGTCCCGCGTGTGCTCGAGCGTGATCTCGTGCATGTGCGGGCAGCGGTGGCTGCACAGCCGCAGCATTTCCTTGCCGGGGTTCGCGGCGACGATGTTGTCGCCCATCGAACACTCGGTCAGCAGCAGGAAGCGCTTCGCCTTCGACTTCTCGACCGCCTTGATCATCGCCGTGGTGCTGCCGGAGAAGTCCGCCTTCTCGACCACGTCCGGGCTGCATTCCGGATGCGCCAGGATCATCACGTCGGGGAACTGCTTGCGGACGTCATCGACGTCGCGCGGCGTGAACAGCTCGTGGACCTCGCAGCGCCCCTTCCACGCGACCATGATCTGCTCGACGTCGGTCGACGCGCCGGAGCCGGATTTCGGCAGGACCGACGGGAGGATCACGTGCCGGCCCGTCTCGCGCGCCACGTTGCGCGCGAGGAATTCGTCGGGAAGGAAGATGACAGTGTCTGACTTGAGCGACTCGACCACGGCGACCGCGTTGCTCGACGTGCAGCAGATGTCGCACTCGGCCTTCACGTCCGCGTACGTATTGATGTAGGTCACGATCGGCACGCCGGGGTACGCCTGTCGCAGGGCGCGCACGTCGGCCGCGGTGATGCTCTCGGCGAGCGAGCACCCGCCCCGCTCCGTCGGCAGGAGCACGGTCTTCTTCGGGTTGAGGATCTTGGCCGTCTCGGCCATGAACCGCACCCCGCAGAACACGATCACCGACTTGTCGGTCTCGGCGGCGCGGCGGCTCAGCTCCAGCGAGTCGCCCTGGAAGTCCGGCACCGAGTGGAACAGCGCGGGCTCCATGTAGTTGTGCCCGAGGATCACGGCGTCGCGCTCGACCTTGAGGCGCTGGACCTCGGCGGCCACCTCCGCCTTGAGCAGGATCTCGGCGTCGGGCAGCACGTCGCCGAGCTTGGCCTTGAGGTCGCGGTAGATCTGTTCAGCCTGCATGCGAGGAACCGCTGGTGGATGCACCAGGTCGGGATTCTATGCCATGCTGCCGCCGTCCGCCCCGGAGGCCCCCATGACCGCAGCCAGCAGGACCCACGATGTCGTCGTGTTCGGTGCCACGAGTTTCGTCGGGCAGATCCTGTCCCGGTACCTCGTCGACGAGTACGGCGGCCGCAGCGGCCTGCGCTGGGCGATCGCGGGCCGGTCGCAGGCCAAGCTCGAGGAACTGCGCGATGCGCTGGGGCCTGCCGCTGGAAAGCTGCCAATCATTGTGGCCGACGCGGCCGACGACCGGGCGCTCCGCAGTATGTGCGAGGGCACGCGGGTCGTCGTCTCGACGGTCGGTCCGTACGCGCTGTACGGCGAGCCGCTGGTCCGCGCCTGCGTCGAGACGGCCACCGACTACTGCGACCTGTCCGGCGAGCCACAGTGGATCCGGCGGATGATCGACACCTACGAAGCGGCCGCGCGCCGCTCCGGCGCGCGCATCGTGCACTGCTGCGGCTTCGACTCGATCCCGTTCGACCTCGGCGTCTTCTTCCTGCAGCGCGAGGCCCGCGCGCGCTTTGGCAAGCCGTGCAGCCGCGTCAAGATGCGCGTCAAGGGCATGAGCGGCGGGATGTCGGGCGGCACCGCCGCCAGCATGATGAATGCGTTCAAGGAACTGGCGGCCAGCCCGGAGCTGCGCAAGCAGCTCGCCAACCCCTACTCGCTGTGCCCGAAGGGGTATGGTTCGAAGGTCCGCCAGCCGAACGTGAAGTTCGCCGAGTACGACCGGGACTTCGGCGGCTGGGTCGCGCCGTTCGTGATGGCCGCCTTGAACGTGAGGATCGTCCATCGGACGAATGCCCTGTCCCGCAATGCCTACGGCACGGACTTCCGCTACGACGAGGCCGTGTTCACCGGGCGCGGGTTACGCGGACGCGCCTTTGCGGCCGCGATCGCCTCGGGCATCGGCGGCCTGGCCGTCGCTGCGTCGATCGGGCCGTTGCGGTCCGCGTTGCAGCGCTTCGTCCTGCCGTCCCCCGGCACCGGGCCGAGCCCGAAGCAACAGAAGCACGGCTACTTCGACCTGCGGTTCCTGGGCCAGACGGACGACGGCCGGGTGATCCGTGCAAAGGTGACCGGCCAGGGCGATCCCGGCTACGGCTCGACGTCGAAGATGCTCGGGCAGGCCGCGGCCTGCCTCGCCAGGGACGTCCCCCACTCGCGGGTCAGCGGCGGATTCTGGACGCCGGCGACCATCTTCGGCGACGCACTGGTCGAGCGACTGGAGAAGCACTCCGGCATGCGTTTCAAGGTGCTCGAGGACTGACCGAATTTGCATTCCGCCCGGGAATCGGTTGTCCTGTGCGGCCTCGAATTCAGGGGGATCGACACGATGCACAGGCACCTCTGCGCTGCGCTCGCCGCGTTCGCGCTCATCGCCACGGGATCGGCGCACGCCGCGGACGAATCCAAGCCGGCCGACGGCGACAAGAAAGCAGAGGCCGACAAGTCGGCCGAGCCCGCGTCGTCGGTCACGCAGCACCAGGTCACGATCGGCGGGCAGGTCGTCAAGTACACGGCCACCGCCGGGTGGCTGATCATGAAGGACGACAAGGACAAGCCGATCGCGCGCTTCGGCTACACGGCGTACACGCGCGACGGGGTGAAGGACCTGTCGAAGCGCCCGGTCATGTTCGCCTACAACGGCGGCCCCGGATCGTCGTCGATCTGGCTGCACATGGGGATTCTCGGGCCGCGCCGCGTCGTGGTGAATGACCAGGGCTATGCGCCTCCGCCACCTTCGGTCAGCGTGGACAACGCCTACAGCCCGCTCGACCTCACCGACATCGTGATGATCGACCCGGTCGGCACGGGCTTCTCGAAGGCGGTGGGGGATGCTAAGCCCGCGGACTTCTGGGGCGTGGACCAGGACATCAAGTCGGTCGGGCAGTTCATCAAGCGCTACGTCTCGGAGAACGGCCGCTGGGCAAGCCCCAAGTACCTGCTCGGCGAGAGCTACGGCGGCATGCGCAGCGCGGGCCTCGCCTGGTACCTGCAGTCGACGCAGAACATGGACCTCAACGGCGTGGTGCTGGTCTCGCCGTTCCTCAACGCGGGCTCGGGCATCGACGGCGAGGAGATCGACCTGCCGCACGTGCTCTACCTGCCGACGCTGGCTGCAACGGCGTGGTATCACGACGCGATCCCGAACAAGCCGGCCTCGCTGCCCGCCTACCTCGACGAGGTCGAGCGTTTCGCCTACAACGAATACGCACCGGCGCTGATGCGCGGCTACATGATCCCAGACGGTGAAAAGAAGTCCATCGCAGCGAAACTCGCCGCCTACACCGGCACGACCGCGGACTACTGGGAGAAGGCCGACCTGCGCGTGAGCCACCCGCAGTTCCTGCAGGAACTGATGCGCAACCAGCGACTGGTCGCGGGCCGCATCGACTCGCGCTTCGTCGGCCCGGCGGTCAACCCGCTGAGCGAGACGCAGGACTACGACCCGTTCTTCCCGGCCGTGGGTCCGGCGTACACGGCCGCGTTCCTCGACTACCTGCACTCGGACCTCAAGTTCGGCAAGGACGAGAACTACGTGGTGACGGCCTTCGACATCAAGTGGGACTGGCAGCACAAGCGGCCCGGCGAGGGTGGCTGGATGTCGCCGGTGCCGAATACCGTGCCGGACCTCGCCATGGCGATGACGTTCAATCCCGGGCTGCACGTGCTGGTGCTGCAGGGCTACTACGACCTCGCGACGCCGTGGCTCGCAACGCGCAATGACCTCGCGCACCTGCACATCACGCCCGAGGCACGCAAGCGCATCACGGTGGACTACTTCGATGCGGGGCACATGATGTACGTGCACGAGCCGGCGATGCAGAAGTTCCGCGACGACCTCGCGGGCTTCATCCGGCAGACGGACCGGCTCTGATCAGCGGCGTGTCGCCGAGGCCTGGCCGGGATACCTGAATGACCAGCAAGTCCAGTCGTCCGCTGCGGCGTTTCTGGGGCTGGGGTCTCGAGACCGACGCCCTCACGCCGATGGAAGTCGGCATCGTGAAGGGCACGATGGCGCGCCTCGGCTGCGCGACGCAGGAACTGCCCACGCCGCCGCGCAAGGAGGATTACCGGCTGCGCGCGCCGCGAGTCGCGCCGCCGGAGAGCCTCGCCGACGCATTCTCCTGCACGCCGCACGACCGGCTGTCGCACGCGTACGGCAAGTCGTTCGCGGACTCCGTGCGCATGTGGAAGCGCGATGTGCCGCAGCCACCGGACTGGGTCGCATTCCCCGCGGACGAGCAGGCCGTTGCCGACATCCTCGATTGGGCGACCCGGGAGAACGTCGCGGTCGTTCCCTACGGCGGCGGATCGAGCGTGTGCGGCGGCGTCGAGCCAGCCGTTGGGCCGGGCTATTCGGCCACGCTGTCGCTCGACCTCGAACGACTGAACCGGGTGCTCGAGGTGGAGCGCACCAGTCGCTCGGCGCGCATCCAGGCCGGCATCCTCGGCCCCGAACTCGAGGATGCGCTGCGACCGCACGGGCTCACGCTGCGCCACTACCCGCAGAGCTTCCAGTTCTCGACGCTGGGCGGCTGGATCGTGACTCGCTCGGGCGGTCACTATGCGACGCTCTACACGCACATCGACGAGTTCGTGCAGGCGGTGCGCATGCTGGCGCCGAACGGGCCGATCGAGACGCGGCGGTTGCCGGGCAGTGGCGCAGGGCCCGACCCGAACCGACTCGTCAGCGGGTCGGAAGGCGTCCTCGGCGTCGTCACCGAGGCGTGGATGCGCCTGCAGGACCGGCCGCGATTCCGTGCATCGGCGTCCGTGCGCTTCGCCGAGCTGACGGCCGCCGTTCGATGCGTGCGCGCGCTGGCGCAGTCGGGCCTGAATCCGACCAACTGCCGTCTGCTCGATCCCGCCGAAGTCGCGTGGACCGGCGTCGGTGACGGCCGTAGCACCATGCTGGTCCTCGGTTTCGAATCGGCCGATCACGCCCTGGACGCATGGATGCAACGGGCGCTGGAACTCGTCCGGGACTGCGGTGGCGAGTACGACGCGGCGGCCGTCGAGCGGTCCTTGCGCGCCGGCGCAGCCACGGAAGGCGCAGAGCACCGCAAAGGCGCCGCCGGCGCGTGGCGGGACGCGTTCATCCGCATGCCGTACTGGCGCGACCCGATGGTGGGCGCGGGCGCGATCCTCGACACCTTCGAGACGGCCATCACCTGGGACCGCTTCGACGAGTTCTACCGCGGCGTGCGCGCGGATCTCGAGTCCGCGATCCTGCGGGCCACCAGCGGCGGAGGCCATGTGTCCTGCCGATTTACGCACGTATACCCGGACGGCCCGGCGCCCTACTTCACGTACGCCGCGCTCGGCAGCGCGACGGGCGACCTCGCCTCTTCGTTCGCGGCGTGGCGCGACATCAAGCACGCGGCCAACGAGTCCGTCACCAGCCGCGGCGGTACGATCACGCACCACCACGCCGTGGGGCGGGACCATCGCAGCGGTTACGAGCGGGAGGCGCCGGCGCTCTACCGCGAGGCGCTGGCCGCCGCCAAGTCGCGCCTCGACCCGCGAGGCATCCTGAACCCCGGGGTGCTGATCGATCCGCTCGGTCGCGACATCGGTGTCCGGGGCGCACTGGAGCCACGGCCGCGGGCGTCGTGAGGTTTCGGCCAACCCGGTACACTGTCGCCCTGTCGCGCATCGTCCCCGGGAATCGATTTATGCATTTTCTGACCCGCCAGGCCGCGGCGCTCGCCGCGATGCTCACCATTGCCACCGCGAGCGCCGCGACGGCGCCGGATGTCACTTCCGCGCTCGAATGGCGGCTCGTCGGCCCGCACCGCGCGGGCTGGGTGACGGCAACGGGTGGCGCGGGCAACGGGTCCGACACCTTTTACTTCGGTGCCGCCGGCGGCGGCGTATGGAAGTCGGACGACGCGGGCTACACCTGGACCGCGATCTTCGATGGCGTGGGCTCGGCGTCGGTCGGCGCACTTGCGGTCGCGCCGTCGAATTCCGAGGTCATCTACGTCGGCATGGGACAGGTGACGAGCCGATACGACATCGGCGCCGGCGACGGCGTCTACCGCTCGGATGACGCCGGCAGGACCTGGCGACACGTCGGGCTCGCGACCAGCCGTCACATCGGGCGGATCCTGGTCGATCCGCGCCAGCCGGACACCGCGTGGGTCGCCGCGCTCGGCTCGACGTTCGGCCCGGGTGGCGAGCGAGGCGTGTATCGCACGACGGACGGTGGCAAGACCTGGCAGCGCACGCTCGTCGTGAGCGAAGACACGGGCGCCGTGGACCTGGCGCTCGACCCGGCCGATTCGCGCGTCGTCTATGCGTCGGCGTGGCAGGTGCGTTACCGGCCCTGGCTCAACTATTTCACCCCGGACGTCGGGCCGGAGAGCGGCCTCTACAAGTCGACAGACGGCGGCGCGACGTGGAAGCGCATCGAAGGCGGCGGGTGGCCCGCAGGCCCGCTCGGCCGCATCGGTCTCGCGACGAGCGCGCGCGACCAGGGCACGCGCGTATGGGCCGTCGTCGATGCGGAGTCGGTCGGCGGTTTATACCGCTCCGACGATGGCGGCGCGAACTGGGCGAAGGTGAACGACGACCCGGAATTCGTGAACTCGTACTTCGCGCAGTTGACCGCCCTGCCGGGCGATCCTGACGCGGTCTACGTGATGGGACGCAGTATCCATCGCTGCAGTGACGGCGGGACGAAGTGCGAGATCGTCAAGGGCGCGCCCGGCGGCGACGATTACCACTACCTGTGGCTGGATCCGCAGCGCCCCGAGCGCATGATCACGGGCGCCGACCAGGGCGCGGCGATCACACTGAACGGTGGTCGCACCTGGACCGACTGGTACAACCAGCCGACGGGCCAGTTCTACAAGCTCTCGACCGACGACTCGTTCCCCTACCGCATCTACGCGGGCCAGCAGGACAACGGCACGGTCCGCATCGCGAGCCGCAGCGACTACGGCTCGATCAACTGGCGCGACTGGGAGTCCGTTGGCGCCGACGAGCGCGACTACGAGATCCCCGACCCGCGCGACCCGGACATCGTCTACGGCTCGGGCCTGGGCGGACGGCTGTCGCGCTGGAATGCGCGAAACGGCGAGGTGCAGAACGTCACGCCGTGGCCGATCTCGAGTTACGGCGAGCGGCCGACGGACTTCCAGCAGCGCTATTCCTGGATCACGCCGATCGCGATGTCGAAACTCGCGCCGTATCCACTGTATTTCGGCTCGCAGTACCTCTGGCGCACGACCGATCGCGGCGAGCATTGGGAAAAAGTGAGCCCCGACCTGTCGGCGCGCGATCCGGCGGCGACGGGGTGCTCGGGCAGCCTCGATCCGGCCCGTGCTCGGGCCTGCGGCTACGGCGTGATCTGGAGCATCGGACTCTCGCCGCGCGACAACTCCGAGATCTGGGTCGGCACGGATGACGGCGTGGTGCGCCTCACGCGCAACGGCGGCAGGACCTGGACGAACGTGACGCCGAAGGGCGTCCCCGCGTGGGCGAAGATCGCAACCGTCGAGCCGTCGCCGACGACCCCGGGCAGCGCCTACATCGCGGTGGACAATCACCGCCAGGACGACTTCCGCCCGTACGTCTATCGCACGCGGGACTACGGCGCGACGTGGACCCAGGTGACGGACGGCTTGCCGGCCGGGCATTTCGTGGGTGTCGTGCGCGCGGACACGGTGCGCGCCGGACTGCTCTATGCGGGCACCGAGACCGGCGTGTTCGTCTCCCTGGACGACGGCGCGCACTGGCGCTCGCTGCAGCGCAACCTGCCCGTCGCGTGGGTGCGGGACATCGAGCAGCACGGCAACGACCTGATCGTCGCGACCCAGGGTCGCGCGATCTGGGTGCTGGACGACGTCTCCCCGCTGCGGCAGCACGATGCAGCCGCTGCGACCGCACGGGAGCACCTCTTCAGGCCCGCCACCACGGTGCGCCTGCGCAAGAACCAGAATCGCGACACGCCCCTGCCCAAGGAAGTGCCCGCGGGCCGCAATCCGCCGACGGGCGCAGTCGTCGATTACTGGCTCGCGGCGCCCGCGAAGACGGTGGAACTCGAGTTCCGCGACGCGTCGGGCACGGTGGTGCGGAGATTCTCGAGCTCCGAGCCGGCACCGACGCTGCAGGGCGAGCGCTATTTTGCGGCGGACTGGCTGGCGCCAGACGCACCGCCGGAAACTTCGGCCGGCATGCATCGTTTCACCTGGAACCTGCGCTATCCACGGCCGCGCTCGACCGAGTACGAGTACTCGATTTCGACGGCCTACGGCGCGGGCGTCGCCCTCGTACCGCAGGGACCGGTCGCGGCGCCGGGCGAGTACCGTGTCGTGCTGCGTGTCGATGGACGCGAGCAGTCCGCCCCGCTCAAGGTCGTGATGGATCCGCGCGTTCCCGTGGACACCGCCAGCCTCGCGGCAGCCCTGTCGCTGTCCCGGGAGATCGGCACGCTCCTCGGCAAGCACTACGCCGGCGCCGCGGAACTCGAGTACGTGACCCAACACACGGGCGACCTGCGCAAGGAGCAGTCGGGCGATGCCAACGTGATCGCCGCGCTCGACGCATTCGACAAGCACGTCGAGCCGATCGCGACCGGGAGCGGGGACCTTCCGTCGGACCTCAACCTGCACTCCATCGGCCAGGTCCTGCGCTCGATCGCCACGGACGTCGAATCGTCGGATCGCGCACCCACCGAGCCGCAGCGCCGCGCCGTCGCGGAATCGGCGCACAGGCTCGACCGCGCGCTCGCCGTGTGGAACGGCGTGCGCGACACGGAACTGCCGCGACTGAATGCGGCCTTGGCGGCGTCCGGATTGCCGACGATCACGATCCCGGCGGTGGACCAGATCAAGCTCGGCGGACCGAGCGCATCGCGCGAGATGCCCTGACGGGCCTGGTTCTTACGCCCTCGCGCTCCACGGCAGCGCGTCGAGGTCGACGTTGCCGCCGGAGAGGATCACGCCGACGCGCTTGCCGGCGAATCGCGACCCTGCGCCGAGCAGCGCGGCGACCGGCACGGCGCTCGAAGGCTCGATCACGATCTTCATGACCTCCCACACGAGGCGCATGGCCGCGACGATCTCAGTTTCCGACACGGTGAGGACGTCCTCGACGTGCCGCCGGATCACCTGGAAGGTCCGTTCACTCAACGAGGTGCGCAGTCCGTCGGCGACCGTGTCCGTCCGCAGCACCGGCTGGATCGAGCCCGCCACGAACGACCGGTAGGCGTCGTCGGCCGCGGCAGGCTCGGCGCCGAATGTCGCGACGCCGTGCGCGGCGCCGACGATCGCGGTGCCACTGACGAGCCCGCCCCCGCCGATCGGCGCCACCAGCGCCTCCAGTTCCGGCGCGTCCTCGAGCAATTCGAGCGCCGCGGTGCCCTGGCCCGCGATCACCCGCCAGTCGTCATAAGGATGCACCAGGGCTGCGCCGGTACGTTCGCGGATCCCGGCGCAGCAGGCTTCGCGCGCCGGCACCGTGGGCTCGCAGAAGACGATCTCGCCTCCGAGCCTGCGCACCGACTCGACCTTGGCCTTCGGCGCGTTGTGCGGCATCGCGACGTATGCGTGCGTACCGGCATTGCGCGCCGCGAGCGCCAGCGCCGCCGCGTGGTTTCCCGACGAATGCGTGACGACGCCTTGCGGGAGCACGCCGGGCGGCAGCGACAGGACCGCATTGTGGGCGCCCCGCGCCTTGAAGGCGCCGATGCGCTGGAAGTTCTCGCACTTGAAGTACAGCCGTGCGCCCGTGAACGCGTCGAGGGTGCGGCTGGTCATCACCGGCGTGCGCGCGACGTACGGCGCGATGCGCCCCGCGGCGGCGCGGATGTCGGAGAGTTGCGGGCTCGCTTCGGGCATCGGGTCTCCTGGGCGGCCACCGGGATCGTACTGGAAACCCGGGCAGCGTCCAGCGGGACTCCCCGTCGCCGCGGAGCGCGCATACTGGGGCCGTGACTCGGCACGGACCCGGCAAGGACCGGCTCGACTGGGGCTTCCGCGCCCTGCTCGTCGTCGCCTGCCTGGTGCTGTATCTCGCCGGCAGCTCCGGCACCAGTGTCTTCGACAGCGACGAAGCCCGCTTCGCGCTCGCCGTCAAGGAAATGAGCGCGCGCGGTGACTGGGTGGTCCCGAGCAACTTCGGGGAGCCGCGCTACAACAAGCCGATCCTCAGTTATTGGCTGGCACTGGCCTCGACGCGCCTGCTCGGCATGAACGAGTTCGCGCTGCGGCTGCCCTCGGCGCTGTGCTGCATCTTCGCGGTGCTGGTCACGATGGCCGTCGCGCAACGAACCCTGAGCCGAAGGGCGGCGCACTACGCGGGGATCGCCGTCGCCACGTCCCTGTACGTCGTGATCGAGGCGCGTTCCCTGACCGCTGACGCGAGCCTGCTCGCCGCGACGACCGCGTCGTTCTGGGCATGGTCGCGATTGCGGGAGCGTCCTCCCGACCCGCTGCGCTGGCAGGTCCTGCTGTGGTCCAGCGTGGGCTTCGGCCTGCTCGCCAAGGTCGTCAACGTCGCGTTCATCGGTGCCGCCGCGTGTGCGCTCACGCTGATCGAGACGAGCTGGAGCGGGAGGACGCGCGTGGCGATCGCAGTCGCAGTGCTCGCCGGAGCGATCGCCACCACGCTGCCCCGCTGCGGCTGGATCGGTCCCAGCGTCCTCGGCGTGCTTGCGACGATCTTCCTGCTGCATTCGCTGCTCGACGCATCGGCGCGCGCCGAATGGCGACGACTCGGCGCTGCCTGGGGCATTCCGCTCGCCGCGCTCATGTTTCTCGCCTGGGGCCTGCCGGCCGCACTCGCTACGCACGGCGGGTTCGTCGCGCAGGGGCTCGGCCATCACCTGCTCGCCCGCACCGCCACGCCCTTCGAAGGACATTCCGGCTGGCCCGGCTATTACCTCGTGGCCACGTTCGTCGCGTTCTTTCCGTGGGCTTCGTTCCTGCCAGCAGCGGTCACCCGTGCTTGGTGTGAAAGACGCGACCCCTGGCTTGCCTTCCTGCTTGCGTGGACCCTCGGGCCGCTGGTGCTCGTCGAACTCACGACCTCGAAGCTGCCGCACTACCTGCTCGTCGCCTTCCCTGCGATATCGCTGCTCGTCGCGATGCTGATCGACGGTCGCAGCGACGGGAACCGCTCCTGGACGCGCCGCGAGCGCGTCGTCGAGGCGGCTGTGTTCGCGGCGCTTTGCGGTTGCGTCGCCGTGGCGTCGGGCTACGTCGCCGCGAGCTTCGGGTCCGCTTCGGTGCGCGCGCCAGCCGCCATCACGGCCGCAGTTGCGATCGCGGTGGCGGCCGCCGTCGTGCGCAGCTGGCTGCACGAGCCACCCCGTCGACTGCTGGCCCGGCTGGCGGGCGGAGTCGTCATCCTGTACCTCGCCGTGTTCGCGGTGCTGCTGCCGGCGCTCGAGCCACTGCGGCTTGCGCCGCAACTCGGTGCCGCGGTCGCCCAACGACTCGAGCCCGGGGAGCGACTGGTGCTCTGCAGGATCCGCGAGGCGAGCGTCGGTTTCTATCTTCCGCGCGTACCTGATGCCACGGGAGACCTCGGCACGGTCACCCTGCAATTGCGCAGCTCCCCGCGGGATGCGCTCGTGCTGGTCCCGGACGACGAACGCGGACTGCCCGCTCGACTCCAGGCCGGCGAGCAGGACCGATGGGAGAGGCTCGAGGCCGTGGACGGCATCGTCCTGCCGGAACTGTCGTTGCGACGGATGCTGGTCCTGCGGCGCCACGGCAACGCCGGCGTGGAGTTGCCGCGACTGGCGGCGGAAACTCAGTCGCGCGTCAGCCGCCCGTAATCCGTGAACTTCTCGATGACCTTCTGCAGCTCCTCGTCGTCGAGCACGACGGGTTCCATGCCCGCGGCGCGCAGCGCGAGGTACTGCGAAGCCATGTTCTCCACCTCGAGCGCAACCGCCTTGGCCGCAGCGAGCGACGGGCCGACGGCCACGACGCCGTGGTTTGCCAGCAGCACCGCGCGCCGACCTTCGAGCCCCAGCACCGCGTTGGCTGCAAGTTCCGCGCTGCCGAAAGTCGCGTAGGGCATGCAACGGACCTCGCCGCCGGCCAATGCGATCATGTAGTGGAATGCCGGGATGCCGACCCCCGCACAGGACAGTGCGGTCGCACTCGGGCTGTGGGTGTGCACGATCGCGGCCACGTCCGGACGCTGCCCGTAGATCGCCGCGTGCATGAGCCACTCCGAGGACGGACGCAGGTCGCCGGCGCCCACGGTTCCGTCGTCGTGCAGCTCGACGAGCAAGGACGGCTCGAGTTCCCGGTACGCGACGGCGGACGGCGTGATGACGAATCCGCCCGGCGCCCGGCAAGAGAGGTTGCCCGACTTGTTGGGCATCATGCCCGCGGCGTCGAGCTCGCACGCGACGGTGACGATTTCCTTGCGCAGGGTGGCGTGTCTAGTGGTCATCCCGTTCCCCGGTGCTCCTGTCCGCGCGCGACGCCGCCTCAGGATACAGCGACTGGAGTCCTGCGCGCGACGCCGCAGCGATGCCGCGCTCCGTGATGATGCCCGTCACCAGCCGCGCCGGCGTCACGTCGAATCCCGGATTCGCGACGGCACTGCCCGGCCGCACGACCTCGACCTCCAGCACCTGCCCGCCGTTGGTTCGTCCCCGTACGTGCGTCACCTCGCGTGACGACCGTTCCTCGATCGGCACCTCGCGCACGCCGTCGTCGATCTGCCAGTCGATCGTGGAGTACGGCAGCGCTGCATAGAACGGCACGCGGTTGTCGTGGGCTGCGAGCGCCTTCAGGTACGTGCCGATCTTGTTGGTCACGTCGCCCCTTGCCGTGACACGATCACTTCCGACGATGCACAGGTCGACGCGGCCGCGCTGCATCAGGTGGCCGCCGGCATTGTCGACGATGACCTCGTGCGGAATGCCGTGCCCGGCGAGTTCGAACGCGGTGAGCGATCCGCCCTGGTTGCGCGGCCGCGTTTCGTCCACGAGCACGTGCACGGCGATGCCGGCCTCGTGCGCCGCGTACACGGGTGCGAGCGCTGTGCCCCAATCGACACAGGCGAGCCACCCGGCGTTGCAGTGGGTCAGGATGTTGACCGGCCGACGTCCGGCTCCGGCGCTCAGCTGCTCGATGATCGTGGCTCCGTGGCGCCCGATGGCCGCGCAGGCGGCGACATCGTCCTCGGCGATGCGGCCGGCTTCCGCGTATGCGTGCTGCACGCGCTGCGCGATCGGCAGGGGCTGCAGCGCCTCCGCCATCCGGCCCAGCGCCCAACGCAGGTTGACCGCCGTCGGACGCGCCGCGCCGAGCAGCGCCAGGGCGGACTGCAGCGATGCATCGGATGCGTCGGATCGCATGGCGAGCGCGACGCCATGGGCGGCGGTCACGCCGATGAGTGGGGCACCTCGCACGATCATGTCGCGGATCGCGCGGGCTGCGTCCTCGACCGTGCGCAGGTGGCAGACCTCGAATTCGAACGGCAGCAGCGTCTGGTCGATCACCGTCACGGTCCAGCCGTCGTCGGCGACGAAGATGCTGCGCCAGTGCTCGCCGTGGACGCGCACCTCAGTGTCCCCCGAGCACGCGCCCCGCGACCGCGTCGAGTTTCGCCAGCAGCGCAGGATCCCGCGCCTCCGGCCGCGTGAGGATCGCGCCTTCGAGGGCGCGATCGGAGCGCACGGGGCACGATACGTGCTCGGCCGGGAAGTCCCGCGCGAGCCTGGCGAACAGGCGCTGTGCCTTGCCACGGTTCTCGTCCATCACTTTCAGCAGCGTCGACACCTCCACCGAATCGTGCGTCGGGTGCCAGCAGTCGTAGTCCGTCACCATGCAGACGACCGCATAGGTGATCTCCGCCTCGCGCGCGAGCTTGGCCTCCGGCATCGATGTCATGTGGATCACGTCGTAGCCGGCGTCGCGATACGACAGCGACTCCGCGAGCGTGGAGAACTGCGGACCTTCCATGCACACGGCCGTCCCGCCGCGATGGAACGGAATCCCCTCCCCGTCGGCCGCGCGAGCCACGAGCTCCTGCAGCGCCGGACCGACCGGATGTGCGAATGGCACGTGAGCGACGCAACCCGCGCCGAAGAACGAATTCGCGCGCCGCACCGTCCGGTCGACGAAGTTGTCCACCAGCACGAAGGTGCCGGGGCTGAGTTCCTCGCGGAAGGATCCGCAGGCCGAGAAGGACACGAGGTCGGTGACGCCCGCGCGCTTCATCGCGTCCACGTTGGCGCGGTAATTGATGTCGGACGGCGAGTAACGGTGTCCCCGGCCATGCCGCGGCAGGAACACGACCTCGGTTCCGCCGACGCGTCCGAAGCGCAGCGCGTCGGACGGCTCACCCCACGGCGTCGAGACACGCCGTTCGCTCAGGCCCTCGAGCCCGGGAAGGTCGTAGATCCCCGAACCGCCGATGATTCCGAGCACTGCCTTGGTCATGGCCCACCTGCCCGCGAGTGACGACAGTGTACCGTCCCGCCGGCGGGCCGGCGTGCATCGTCTCGCGATCGTGCGGCAGTCGACGCTTACGCCAGTGCGGCGTGCACCCCGACGCGCGTGACGCGGGGGATGTCGAGGTCGAGCAGCCCCTGGCCGCCGAGCGACGCGACCCAGCGCCGCACCTCGGCCGCCTGGTCCGCCGGCATCGCTGCGACCACCTCCAGCAGCCGCTGCGCCATCCAGAGCATGTACGGCGCACCGTGGCGCGTGAAGCGCTCGCCTGCGTACGGATACGTCACCTTGCCCACGATTCGCGGCAGATGCCCGCCCCGACCGTTCTTCATAGGGCGCACCAGCTCCGCCAGGGCCGCGAGCATGGGCACCATCTCGTGGAAGGCGCTGTCCAGCAGCGGAACCAGCGATTCGGGAATCGCATCGTCGGCGAGGTACGGCCCGTCGGACGGCGCGGGCGTCGCCGACATCATCCGCTCGCTCCATGCGTACAGGCGCGGCCGCGGGCGCAGCAGCCGCCTGCTCGCCGACTCGTCGTAGCGCAGGTGGCCGCAGATCGGCCCGGCCAGCGAGAAGTCCGCCAGCGACGGCCTGGCCCCGAACACGTAGGGCATCAAGGCGAAATGTCGCTCCAGGTGATCGAGCTGCTGCGCCATCCACCGCTCGATGAGCGCGACCTGGTCCGGCGTCGCGCCGAGCTGGGTGTTCACGCGCTGCATGAACCACTTGAGCGGCAGGGGCAGCAGTCGCTGCACGAAGGTCGGGAAGCCCGGCGCAAAAGCGGTCGCGAGCTCGTCGCGCCACTTCGGGTAGTTCTCGGGAAAGCTCCAGCGCGCGTGCACGCCGGCCGACAGCCAGAACTCGTCGGCCCACAGCTCGAGCAGGTACGCCGCGAAATGCTGGCGCGGCGACGTCGGCACGATCGGGTAGCCCGGGAATCGCTCCTCGAGGCGCTCGATGATCACGCTGCTGTCCTGCAGCCATTCGCCGTCCGGCGTGATCACGATCGGCACCACGGCATGGCCGCAGCGCCGCTTGATTTCGCCGTAGTATTCGCGGGCGGTCGGCGTGCGCTCGTCGAACGGCAGCCGCCGGAATCGCAGGTACGGGCGCACCTTGGCCGAGTACCACGACAGCTGCATGGAATAGAGGAAGTACCTTCCGGTCGACATCGGTCCGATCCCGTGCTCGTGAGCGGCGCGAATCCGTGCCCTGGTGCGGTGGCCGCCGCGGGCCGCCATCGCCGGTACGAATGTTGCCATAATCACTCTGCCCCGGCGGACGGGGCGAAGGGGGGTTCCATGGCCACTGCCGACCGCGACCGCATCCCGCGCGACGCCGACGCCGACGCCGACTATACGAAGCAGGCTGCCGCCAGGCGCGCCGAGTTCCTGCGCGAGAAGACGGGAGCCACCCTGTCCCACGTGCAGGGATACAGCTTCGACCCCGGGGTGCTGCCCGGCAACATCGAGAATTTCACGGGCGTGGCCCAGGTGCCGATCGGCATCGCCGGACCATTGCGGGTCAATGGCGAGCACGCGCAGGGGGACTTCTACGTGCCCATGGCGACGACCGAGGGCACGCTGGTCGCGAGCTACAACCGCGGCATGCGGGTGCTCGCGGAGAGCGGCGGCGTCACCACTACCGTCGTCAAGCGCTCGATGCAGCGCGCGCCGGTGTTCATGTTCACGACGGCGCGCGAGGCCCGCGACTTCGGCGACTGGCTGCGCACGAACCACGAGGGCGTGCGCGATGCTGCCCAGTCCACGACGCGCAGCGGGCGGCTGGTCGAGATCGAGCAGTACCCGCTCGCCAACATGCTGTACCTGCGCTTCAACTACACGACGGGCGACGCGGCCGGGCAGAACATGACCGGCAAGGCGACGCGCGCGGCGTGCGAGTGGATCCGCGAGAGTCACCCTGCCCACCCGAAGTACATGCTGTCGGGCAGCATCGACACCGACAAGAAGCACTCGGCGATCAACACGCTGCGCACGCGCGGACGACGCGTGGTCGCGGAGGCCGTGATTCGCAAGGACGTCCTGCAGCGCCTGATGCGGGTGGACACGCAGACGTTGTTCCGCGCACGGCAGGTCTCGAATGCGGGATCGATGCTGGCCGGCAGCGCCTACAACGGACCGCACGCGGCCAACGGCATCACGGCCATGTTCATCGCCTGCGGCCAGGACGTGGCCAACGTCGCCGAGTCCCATGCCGGCATCACCTACGCGCAGCTGCTCGACAATGGTGACTACTACTGGTCGGTGACGCTGCCCTCGCTGATCGTCGCGTCCTACGGCGGCGGCACCGGACTGCCGACGCAGCGCGAGTGCCTCGAGGTGCTCGGCTGCTACGGCACGGGCAAGGCGGACAAGCTCGCCGAGATCGTGGCCGGTGTCGTGCTCGCCGGCGACATCTCGCTGGGTTGCGCGGTGCTCGCCGACGAGTGGGTCACGGCGCACGAGCAGCTCGGGCGAAACCGGCCCTGAGCGTCGCCGTGCGCCCGCGGCCTGCCTGACGGAAATCCGCGGGTTTTTAGGTATTTTTCGCGCTCTCCGGGGCGCGACTCACGCGGCCCGGCGATATAGGCTCGCGCGCAGGAAGCCCTTGTCTTCCCGCAGCGCCATCCGCCATGAGGATCGACCGCTATGTTCACGACGAGCGCCTGACGTGGGGCGCGGCGGGCGTCCTGTTGTTCGTGACGGCGGCGCACTTCGCGGGCATCGGTGGGTTGCTCGTAGCGCGACCGCCGCAGGTGACGACGGCGCTGCCGCCGATATTCCAGGTGAGCCTGGAGAAGCTCCC
>DAOMFD010000008.1:0-11034 GCA_035429605.1 Steroidobacteraceae bacterium
GCGTAACGTAAATCTTGGAGAAGCGACCGCCCGCGCGGCGGTCCGCTTCCGACCCATTTCGGACGGTCAGCCAACTAGTCACCCGCGGGTGCGCTTGGTGCGATCCATCATTGCGTCGCGTTCCGCTGGGCTAAAGCCGAAAAAGAATGCTACAGACAGTACTAGCGAACCAATCGCCAAAAGTCTCCGCTCGTAGGGCGCGAACCATTCTAGCCCGAGGATCGAACTGGTCATGATGGGCAAATAGAGCACCAACAAGAATCCTAAAGCCCACCTCTTGAGTTGTAGACGCGAGTTCCCCTCGGGTGTCAGCTTGTTGTTGGGTTCCACGATCGGAGCCAACCCAAACTCGTGGCGTAGTCGCGCGACAGCGGCGTTCAATTCATCAGACGTGACCGCATCTGCGCCTGCGACTCGATATGTCACTGCACTCCCAAAACCGTCGACATGTGCGCGAAGGACGAATACCACAGTATTGCCCGTTGTCCACGCACCCCGACCGACATCAGTCACATCCTCTAGACTTATCACCACAGTCCGGCGACCGCGCCTGACAGTCAATTTCCTGCCACCCAAGTCGACCGAATCGGCGATGAACCACGTCGTCGACCGCATGCTCAACGCAAAGCAGCCTAGAACTAATGCCACCAATAGGACGCCCATGACTAGGCCAGGTGGTCGCCGCGCCAATTGGATGGCGACAATGCCGAGGGCCACTGCTAGGACTATCAGTGTTACCTTGACCTTGTAACGATGGGTTCCGTCATCGGACAGGCGTCGGCTCTCAATCATCCGACCTCCGCACTTGTTCGGACGCCTGTCAGGTGTCCGGTTGTGGCTGAGTCCAGTCGCATAAGCAGGGCCGATTCTTAGCCTCGCACCGCGCTGAACTCAAGGGCGGCTTCCGACCCGAAGCAGGCACTCACGAGTCCGAATCCGAGTCCTTCAATCGGCCGTCGCGCGATACCGGCCGCATTCCAGACACAAGCATGTAAAGCGGTATGGTCGCGAACGCGCCGCCGATGCTCACAATGGCAACTATGCGGAAGGCTTCGGTCACGGTGAGAGCGCCGTCCTCGTAGCTGAGATACATGCCAAGAGCCGACATCACAGGTGTCCATATCACCTGCATCAGCGCCATCGTGCCCATCAGAGTCCGTGACGCCTTGGTAATGAGCCGTCTAATTCGGCCACTCTTGGCCGCGCGTTCACCCCGCGCAATCCTTATGACCCGCGGAAGGACAAGGATTGGCACTATCGCCGCACCCGCGAGGAGTCCTGCGAAGCCGCCGTGCGGTATCGCAGCCAGATAGAGATAAGCCGCAGCTCCGCCGAACGTAATCACCCAAGCTGCGCCGAGCTGCTTCGCGAGTCTGACTACCTTCGGAATCGCCGAAACATCTTTGCGCGCTAAGCCGTCCAGTAGCCCACTTGCGAACAACGCCCAATGCACAACCTGTTGCCAGACGAAGAGGCCGACCCCAATTCCGAGCAAGCCCAACATGATGGCAAGCGGCAAGGAGTCCACACAGTTACCCGTATGTCATTGGTGAAATACGATCCTGCCTTGAGTCTACCGGCAGCCCCGACCGTCGGCTTCTGGCCGAAAGCGGCCCCTGGCGGTAGTCTAATCGGGGTGGCGGTGCTGCGGCGCAACGAATGTCCGCAACCGGCCAGAAGCGGACAAGATCGAGATCGAGGTATGCGGGTACTTGGATCGAATCTGGTTGCCAGGATGCTGCGGCCGGCATCCGCAAAAGGGAGCGCCGAGTGTCGATCACAGAAGCCATGATTACGAGCGCGAAGGCCGGTGCGCTAATCGGAGCCGTAGGTGGCACGTTGCCACTAGTCGCTGGACTGTGCTGGGGCGAAAGAAAGAAGGCTGTATTAGGGCTGTCGGCCTGTGTACTCGCAGGGGCGATAGGTGGCACGTATGCGGTAATACCCGCGTCGCTAATAACCTTCACCGCGATCAACCGTGCTCGGCAGGAGAAGCAGGCGAAGCAAGAGTCGATGGGGCTTGTATTCAGCTACAGCCGCTTAATCGTCTGGCTCGGTCTCCTAGGCATGCCCGTGCTCGCGGTCACGTCGTTGGTGTGCATCGTGGTCGCAGCTTTCGGTATCGCTCGGCCGGATGTAACTATTGGCATGAAGTTGAACGCCACGTTTGTTGGATTACTAGGCGTCGCGTTCGGCTGGGTGACCGTAGTCGCAGCAAGATATTGGTATGCGTTGTTCACCGAGTACACCGTGACCGAAGAGGGCGTCAAGATTAGGTATAGGGCGTCGACGGACTTTGCGCCCTGGCCATCACTTCGTTGCGCCAAGTACAGCAAGGCATTTGGACAAATTGAGCTTGATTTTGAAGGCTACGCTCGCCGGGTGATCTTGAGCAATGTGGACCTAGACCCGCAGCGGCGCAGAGTTCTAGAGGTACTTGGGCTCATTGAGAGAGCCACCGGTCGCCCGGTGCTGAAATCACTATTGTGAGCCCTGACAAGAGGTCTGCTTCGGGTCGAGAACGGACATCGGAAGTCGGGCAGGATAGGCGCGTAAGAGGCCGTAGGTAGAATGCCCGGAGCCGGCCAGAAACGGACATTTGGGTTGTGTCTACGGACGGGGGATTCCAGTGACGCAGACCTCACCGATCGTCGATCTGCATACAGCAATGCGCCTGTCGAGCATTGCCTTGTACCTGTGGCCGGCGATTGTGACGATCACGATCGCCGCCGTTCGTTGGCGTTCCATGAATCACCGCTTCGGCTTCCTGATACTCGGTTACCTCGTGTGCGTGGGGACCGGCGCACTTTTCAGTCACTTCGGTTTCGTTGTGTATTGGCTGCACTTCGCACCGACTGTAGCCGAAGACAACATGGTGGCTAGTTTGGTGAATGCAGCCATCAGCGTGGCCGTGTTCGGAACGTTGCTCAGCATGTGGCCTGTTCTATGGCTATCAAGGATGCTGGGAGCACCGACGACTTAACGGCTAGCGGACCGTGAATGGGGCTGCTTTGGGTCGAAACCCGCCGTCCATAATCCGCGAGAGGTGGACGTCAGCTCCTCGGCTAGAGTGTCGCTATGACTAGGCAAGGGAAGCGCTCGTTTATTCCGCGAGACAAGCCGAAGTCTTGGATTGTGCTGACGATCGCGTGCCTCAGCGCCCTGGCGTTTGGCCTCGTCAGTGTGCTTCTGGGCAGCGCTTTAGGCTCTTCGACGGGGAAATTTCTGGGGGCAGCGTTGAGCGGCTGCTTCCTGACCGCGCTCGTCAGCGCGTTCGTTTACATGCGCGGCTTGTTTACCGGACGATACCGCGACCTGCAGGCCCGACCTTGGCGGGAGCAAGTGTGGTAAGTCAGGTCGAATTCAGCATCTTGACCGACGTCCGCTTCGGGTCGGAAGCGGACGGTCACTGAAGCGGTCCGGTGCCCGGCTTCACACCTACTGGCGCGCCGGCCTCCCTCCAGCCCCGGCCTCCCGCACTCCAGCCGGACCGCCGCGGCGTCACCCGCCGAAGCCTCGCGCCGTTAATTTCCCGCCATCAGCGCGATGAATTCCGGGTCGCCGCGGATCGCATCCAGGTCCGGGTCATTCTTCATCCACGAGTAATTCCGCACGCCGGCATCGACCGCCTGCCGCAGCGTGTCGACGGCCCGCCGCGTCTCGCCGAGCCGCGAGTAGAGGCACGCGGCGTTGTAGAGCATCACCGAGTCGCCGGGGCTCGCCTCGATCGCGGCCGCACCCTCGCGGATCGCCGCGTCGCGCTGGCCGACGTCGCAGAGCGTCACGGCGTAGAACATCCGGGCCCGCGAGTCGTCGGGATTCTGCAGCAGGTAGTTCGGCATTAGGTCCAGCACCTTGCGGGCGTTGTCCGCGGCCTCCTCCGTGCGCCCCATCCCGAGCAGCGTCTGGCCGAGATCGCTGTACGCCACGTAGAACCTCGGCCTCAGCTCGATCACGCGCTCGAAGTGCGGGATGGCCGCCTCCAGCGCCCCCGTCGAAAAGTGGATCCGCCCGAGCGTCCAGTGCGCCACGAAGTCGTCGGGGTCGAGCTCGATCGCCTTGCGCACGGACGCCGCCGCCTCCTCGAACTTGCCCCAGATGAAGTACGACAGCCCCATCGCCGTATAGGCCTCGGGCAGGTTGCTGTCGTACATCAGCGCCTTGAAGCTGAACTCCTGGGCCTTGTCCCGGTAGTGTTCCTCGCGCGAGAACCACTGGTACATCTGCCCGTACGCGCAGGAGCATCCGGCGTAGGCCGCGCCGTAGCGCGGGTCGAGCTCGATGGCCTTCTCGAACAGCTGGATCGCGTATTCGGTGCCCTTTTTCGTCAGCCGGTACAGGTAGTCCTGGCCGCGCAGGTAGAAGTCGTAGGCCTGCACGTTCACCGTCTGGCGCTTGGTGAGCGACACTTTCTCGGAGAAGGTGAGCTTGAGCTTCAGCGCGTCGACGATCTGCTGCGCGACCTGCTCCTGGATGTCGAAGATGTCGTCGAGCTTGCCCTTGTAGGTGTTGCCCCAGATCTGGCGATTGGTCGCGACGTCGACGAGCTGCACCGTGATGCGCACCGAGTCCTGGAAGCGCCGCACGCCGCCACCGACGATGTACCGCGCGCCGAGCTCGTTGCCGATGCCGCGGACGTCGTGCGCCTTGCCCTTGTACTGCATCGACGCCCAGCGCGAGACGAGCTCGATGCCGCTGATCAGCGACAGCCGCGCGATCAGCTCCTCGGTGAGGCCGTCGCTGAAATAGTCCGTCTCCTGGTCGGCGCTGATGTTGTCGAATGGCAGCACCGCCACGGCGCCCGACTCGATGGCCACCTCGGCCGCACCCGGGGCACCGGCACCTGCCCGCACCCCGGCAGACTCCTTCGGTGCCGCCAGCGGTACGTCCCGACCGCCGACGCTGACCCCCGCTCGTTCCAGCGAGCGCAGGATCGTCCTCAGGTTCTCGTCGGGGTCGCCCTGGAAGTACTCGACGTGCTGGATGCCGGCCAGCGCGTACTTGAGTCCCGCGGGCAGGCTCGTGGGCTCGAGGTCGACCGGCAGGATGTGGCCCTTGCGCTCGCTCACGAGCACCACCTCCTTCGCCACGTTGTGCGAGCGCGCAGCCGACGCCGTCAGCGCCAGCAGCAGCACCTTCGAGCGGTCCAGCGCGTTGACGATCTCCTCGCCCCACAGCGTCGCGCCGTCGATGCCGCCCTGGTCGATCCAGACCGACACGCCGGCCGCCTGCAGCCTGGTCGCGAGCTCGAGGACACGGTCCTTGTCCTCGCGGGAATAACTGATGAAGACGTCCGCCGGCTTGGCCATGCACGTGTCGCGTAGCGTGGACCCCGCGGCGCCTTGCCGCCGGGGCGTTCTCCCACCTGAGCGGCGAAGGCTAGCTCATCGTGCCGGGCCTGAGAAGGCAAACCGCGACCAACCCGCACCCGCCCTGCGCGCGCCGCCCCGCTCCCGGACGCCTGTTACGCAGCACCGGCTTCGATTAGGATGTGCGCCGTTTCGACTCCAACAACACCGGCAACGAGGGAAGGGCTATGAAGAAAGTTTCCACGATGATCGCGGTCGTGTCCGCGGCGCTCCTGCTGGCTGCCTGCGCCAAGAAGCAGGAACAGGCTGCAACCGCAGAGCAGGCGGCCGATACGGCTGCTGCCGCTGCGGACTCCGCCACCGCGGACGCTGCCGCGGCCGACGCGGCCGCTGCGGCTTCGGCTGCTGCCGACGCCGCCGCCGCTGCACCGGCGACCGATGGCTCCGCGGCTCCGGCCGGAGATGCGGCCGCTGCGCCGGCGGCCGACGCCGCCCAGCCGAGCAGCACCACCGGCAACTGATCGTCAGCCGTGTTGAAGCGGGCCGTCATCCGGAATCGCTCCGGGTGACGGCCCTTTTTCATGGCCGCGAGTTCGGGGCGGGTGCGGCTTCATCGCAGGGTCGAACCCGATCACGTCGACCAGCGCGGTTTCAGGCCGGCGCCCGGCGCCGCAGCAGGAAGTAGGTCGCCGCGAATCCGGCGGCCACCAGCAGGCTCGCCCACAGCTGGCTCGCGAGGTCGGGCGTCAGTCCCATGAACACCATGATCGCCGCCATCGCCACGATCGCGAGCCAGGTGCCGTAGGGGTGCGCCCACATGCGGATCTGCAGCCGCTCCGGTGACTGCGCCTCGAACTGCTCCCTCAGCCTGAGTTGTGCCGCGGACACCAGCAGGTACAGCAGCATCATGGTCACGCCGGAGGAATTCAGCAGGAAGCTGAACACCGTGTCCGGCGACAGGCGCCCGGCCGCGAGCGCCGCGTAGCTGAACAGGCTCGCCACGATGATCGCCCGGGCCGGCACCTTGCGCCGGTTGACCTGCACGAGCCACTGCGGGGCGTCGCCGTACTTGGCGAGCCCGAAGAGCGCGCGCGAAGTGACGTACAGCCCGGAGTTGAGGCACGAGAGCACCGCGACCAGCACCACGGCGTTCATGATCACGTCGGCGCCACCGTATCCCATGAAATGCAGCGTCGTCGCGAACGGCGACACGCCGGGCTGGACCTGTGTCCAGGGCACGACGGCGACGATGAGCAGGATCGACAGCACGTAGAAGATCAGGATCCGCAGCGACACGGAGACCGTCATGCGCGAGATGGTCTTCGCCGGCTCCTCGGATTCCGCCGCGGCGATGGTCGCGATCTCCGCGCCGCACAGCGAGAAGATCGTCGAGGTGACGCCCGCGAGCACCACTCCCCAGCCGTGCGGCGCGAAGCCGCCGTGCTGCGTGAGGTTCGCGAAGGAGTGACCCGTGCCCGAGGTGAGACCGAGCGCAAAGGCCCCGGCGACCAGGATGAAGACGATGATCGCGGCGACCTTGATCGACGAGAACCAGAATTCGAATTCGCCGTACGAGCGCGCCGACAGCAGGTTGACCGCGGTGAGCACGGCCATGAGCCCGACGCCGACCAGCCAGACGGGCAGCAGCGGGAACCAGCCACTGATGATCTTGGCGCCCGCGATGGCCTCGATCGCGACGACGACGACCCAGAAATACCAGTAGAGCCACCCCGACAGGAAGCCCGCGAGGTGCCCGAGTCCGACTCGCGCGAATTCCGGGAACGTGCGCGCCCCTTCGATGGCGATCGCCATCTCCGAGAGCATGCGCATCACGAGCAGGATGATCAGTCCCGCGACGGCGTAGGACACGACGGCCGCGGGACCGACGGTGTTGATCGCGGTCGAGGACCCCACGAACAGTCCCGCGCCGATGATCCCGCCGATCGCGATCATGGACACGTGCCGCGAGCGCAGGCTGCGGCTGAGTTCGGCGCCGCCGCTCAGCTCCGTCGCGACGGCTTCTGCGATGTGTGCCACTTCGTTCCCCCCTGCCGCCCCTTCGACGGTGTGCGGGAGGATACAGGCCCGCCCGGGACTGTCCACCTTGACGCGGCGCGCAGTTCAGTTCACAAACGACGAACACAACCTGCACTTGCCCGGGACCACCCTTGAACAGAGTCTCTGCAGTCGGCCTCGCCGCCCTCGGCGCCGTGGCCCTCGCAACCATCGTGATCACCGTGCGGACGGTGGCCTTCGAGCCGCCGGCCGCGCGCGACTTCGGGTCGGTCGCGCTGGCGGACGCCGCGCCGGTCGACGTGGCGACCGCCGCACGGCACCTGTCGGAAGCGATCCGCATCCGCACGGTCAGCCACCAGGACAGTTCACGGAATGACTGGCACGAGTGGGATCGCTTCGACCAGTGGCTGGTCGCGACCTACCCGGCCGCGAACGCGGCGATGCGCCGCGAGGTCCTCGCCGGCCACACGCTGGTGTACACATGGCCCGGTGCGAATCCCGCCCTGCCGCCGATCGTGCTGATGGCCCACCACGACGTCGTGCCGGTCACACCGGGCACCGAGGGTGACTGGAAGCACCCGCCGTTCGACGGCGTCATTGCCGACGACGCGGTGTGGGGACGCGGATCGGTCGACGACAAGGGGTCGCTGGTCGGCATCTTCGAGGCGATCGAGGCGCTCGCGACGGCCGGTTTCAAGCCGCAGCGCAGCGTCATCGTCCTGAGTGGCCACGACGAGGAGGCCGGCGGCAGCGGCGCGATGACCGTCGCCGCCTCGTGGCGCTCGAGCGGACTGGCGCCCCAGTTCGCGCTCGACGAGGGTCTCGCGGTCGTGTCCGACCTGCCGCTTGCGGGCCGCCCGGTCGCACTCGTGGGAGTCGCCGAGAAGGGCTATGCGACGCTGCGCATTACGGCACCGGCAAAAGGCGGGCACTCGTCCGCACCGCCCCAGGAGACCGGGGTCGAAACGCTGGCGAAGGCGGTGCTCGACGTCGCGTCGCACCCCTTCCCCATGCGCTTCAGCGGCCCGACGGCCGACATGGTCCGCACGCTCGCGCCCGATGCAGGACTCGGCGTGCGCGTCGCCGTCGCCAACACGTGGCTGTTCGAGCCGCTGTTGATCTGGAAGATCGCCGCCACCCCCGCCGGCGCCGCGACGCTGCACACGACGATCGCTCCGACCATGCTGCGGGGCAGCCCGAAGGAGAACGTGCTGCCCCAGGATGCCACGGCCTGGATCAACTACCGCATCGCGCCGCAGGACACGGCAGCGCAGGTGCTGGCGCGCGCCACCAGGGCGACCCGCAGGCTGGACGTGCAGCTCGCCTGGGAGGGCGCCGCATACGACCCGTCGCCCGTCTCGTCGACCAGGTCGGATGCGTATCTCGTGATCGGCGCGCTGGCCTCCGACGGCGGGCGTGTCCCGGTGGCGCCGGGGCTCGTCACGGCCACGACGGATTCGCGGTATCTCGCCGGCATCGCGCGCGACGTCTATCGGTTCCAGCCGATCGTCGCGTCGCTCAGGGAGTTCGAGATGGTGCACGGCACGGACGAGCACCTGACGCTCGACAACCTGCGCCGCATGACGGAGTTCTACTCGAGGCTGATCGCGACTGCGGCGGCAAGATAGCCGCGGTCGGTGCTTCAGCTCAGGCGGACGATGTCCTCCTGGCCGACCGAGCGCTCGCGGTGCATGAGGATCCACTGCGCGTGCTCCTCGAGGGCTGCGTCCCCAAGCGACTTCAGGATGGCGCGCTTCGTGGCATCGTCGCCGGCCTCGCCGATCCGGCGTCGCGCGTTGCTGAAGATCCGCCCCATGAATTCGTACTGCTTTATCAGCTCGGCCTCCGCCGTCCCCTTGGCATACGACTGCCGCACGCCCACGGCCAGCAGCACGCAGCCCATGCCGTACACCAGCGGTGCCTGCACGGCCATGGGCACCCCGGCCCCGACGAACATCAGCACCGCGAGCGTCGCGGCGCTCGCCCACAATCCGATGCGGGCGATGCGGTGCGTGGTGTCGCGCTTGATCACCCGCTCCTTCGCCTTGCGCACGTAGTAACCGAGTTGCCCGGATCGCTCGTCGCCGATCCATTCCCGCATCGTGAACTCGAGCCCGTGGCGGCCCGCGCCGGGCCGGGCGTCGCACTCCGTCCCCGCGACCCGCATCACGTTGCGGATCCAGCCGAGCTCCGCGTCCTGCATCTGCAGGAAATTGTCGTGCGCGAACTTCGTCGCGCTGCCGGTCGTCACGCCCGCGGCCGCCCAGTAGAACTGCACGCGCAGGCCCTCGGCCAGCGTTCGGTAGTCGAGGTACTTGCGGTGCCAGGCACCCCGGGCCGCGACGTAGTTGATGGCGCTGCCGGCGACGATCAGCCCCAGCACCAGGAACAGGAACAGGCGGGCAGAGTAGAAGTCCGTGTAGGAGATGTATGCGAGGCCCGTCAGGAACACGCAGACGTGGCTCGCGCGCAGCGTCAGCAGGAATCGCCTCTGGTAGTGGATCGCGAGCCAGTCCGCGGCGCAGAACACCCGGTCGATGTCGATCAGCCCGGCAGCCAATGCCGCCGCGTCGGTGTTGCCCAGCAGCGGATAGCTGGATCGCTCGATGTCGTCGGCACGCTCGCGGGCCTCGCGGCCGAATTCCGTGGACCGCTCGAAGACGCGACGGTGCCGCGCGGGAAGCTCCGCCGTGCGCGGCTGCGCGTCGTCGGTGGTGAACCACGAGACGGTGAGCGGCTCGAGACCCGCGGCCGGCTCGCCATCCGGCCGGTTGCGCGAGCACACGATGTGGTAGACGAGGTCGCTTTCGTCATCGGTCAGCGCGAGCTGGCTCGCCGGCGCCTGGGAGCCGTAGCCCGGCATGACGTCGCGATGGTGGAAGTGCACGACCTGGCTCGTGCCCCCGACCTGTGCCGATGGCTTGCCGTCCCACAACGCGAGCAGGATGTGGCAGTGCGCGCACAGGAACACGCCGCACTGCGCGTACTGCGCTTCGCGCACCACGGCCGATTCCGGCCCCGGTCGCGCGGTCCCGGCCGACACCAGCGGCAGCTCGAAGGTCTCGGCCGCCGCCGCGCACAGCCGCTCGAATTCGGCGCGCGAATCATCCGTGGCGAAGTCTTCGAGGTACAGGTCCTTCGACATCGGCAGCACCGCGACCAGCAGCACGTCGAGCGCGAGCGCTTCCTCGGCGACGAGCCGGTCGGCGCCCTCTGCGAGCGCCGACATCACCATGATGGCGCGGTACGGATACGCGTTGCGCAGGCCTTCGAGGAGCGCACGCACCCTCTCGCGGATCGCCGGTACCTCGGCCGGCACCAGGTCCCGATGGCCGGTGACCGCCACGACGAGGGGCACGGCGAATCCCCGGCGCGCCCCGATGCCCCGCACACCCGTCCAGGGATCGAAGCGCCTCGCGGCCGGGTTGTCGTGCGCCATGTCCATCCCGGCCGGACCATACTGGAACGCGCAGCGCGATGCACCCGGCCGGTTCGGGGTCGGCCGGGGTCTTGCGCCGCAACAGCCCGGTGCGTCGCCCCTCGTGGACCGGGACCTGTGTCGCAGCCCGGGAGGATGCAACGCCGGGCGTGACCGCGGCGCCGCCGCTGGCATTACAATCGAGCGTGGCGCACCTCGGGCTCAAGCGATGAACGCAGCGGAACAGCGGCTGGTCGACCTGTTGGATCGCTGGCAGGCGAGCCTGGAACG
>DAOMFD010000008.1:11134-25927 GCA_035429605.1 Steroidobacteraceae bacterium
TCGGCCAAGGTCACGGAGATGGTGATCGCCGACGCGGTGCGGCTGCTGTCCTGGGGGCGCGAGTGGCCCCAGCTGGCGGGGCTGATCGCGCGCCTGGCCGACCGGCCGCCCGAGCCGGAAGTCTGGGCGATCCTGCGCGCGCATCGCTCCAGCATCCAGTCGAAGTCGCGGCGCGCGCCAGGCTGACCGGTCCTCCGACTCGAACCGCGGCCGCTGGCGATCGCGCGGTCGCTGCGGTAAGGTCGCGCGCTCCCCGACCCGTCACGGCCACAGGAGTGCCCGACCCATGTCCTCGCGTTCCACGTTCCGCCGCGCCCTGCCCCTCGCCGCAGCTCTCGTGCTCGCCGGTGCCGCCCAGGCCGACGCGCCCCCGTCCAAAGGCGAACAGGCACTCACCTATCGCAAGGCGGTCTACCAGGTGATCTTGTGGAATGTCCGGCCGATGACGGCCATGGCCCAGGACAAGGTCCCGTTCAATGCCCAGGAGTTCGCGATGCGCGCCGGCCGCGTGGCCGAACTCGCGCCCATGCTGTCGGAAGCCTATCCGCCGGAATCGAAGGGCGTGGCGAATTCCAAGTTGAAGCCGGAGATGTGGGCCAATCGGGCGGACTTCGACGCCAAGCTCAAGGATCTCGTGGACCGCAGCGCCGCACTCGCCGACGTCGCGAAGGGCGGCGACGCCGCGAAGACGAAGACCGCCTTCTTCAGCTTGATGGACGCCTGCAAGGCGTGCCACGAGAAGTACAAGGCCGACTGATTCAATACAACGCGATCGTCGCGTCGGGCGCCGCCCGAATCGCGAGCGCCAGCAGCAAGGCGAGCGCCACGACGATGACGAGCGCGAGCACGGTCCGCGAGTCGGCGATCGACGCGTCCGGCGGCACCTCGGTCGCAGGCTTGCGCCCCGTCAGCATGGCACGCGTGAGCGGCTGGCCCGCGACCCTGCCGTACCAGGCGATCGCGAGCACGTGCAGGACGACCAGCGCGAGCAGCACCGTCGAATTGGCCTCGTGCAGCCCGGAGATGCGGTTGCTCGTCGCCGGCGCGATCCACCCGTAGAACGGGCCCGCATTGGCGATCCCGTCATTGGCGAACAGCCCGGTCGCCGCCTGGACGAGCAGCGTTGCGAGCATGGCGACCACGCTGAGCGCCCCGAGCGGGTTGTGCCCGACCGTGGGTCGCCGCGGTCGCTCGCGCACATACGCGGACACGGCGCGCGGGCCGCGCAGGAATGTCGCAAATCGCGCGTGTCGCGTGCCGACGAATCCCCAGGCGATGCGAAATGCCACCAGCACCAGCGTCGCGCAGCCGAGCGTCCTGTGCCAGGCGAACCATCGTGTCCCCGCGTAGTGGGTGGCCCAGGCGCCGGCGACCGTGATCACGATGAGCCAGTGGGTGACCCGCAGCGGCAGGTCCCACACCAGACGCGCCGCCGCGCCACGCGATGCGGCGGGTTTCGGTTGGCCGGCTGTCTGCATCCTCCACCACCTCGCGGGTCGACCGGGCGATTCTAGCAACGCGCACGGGATGCGTGACGCGGCGTACTGCTTGCACTAATGTGCCGGCCTCGCATGCCGACCCACCGTCACTCAATGCCGAGCACCGTCCAGGCCGCGCACACGAGCCCTCACCGCTGCGACGGGGCACGGGACCGCTGATGCCCGCCGGCCTGCTGCGCCGTTGCGGCGCGCTCCTCTACGACTTGCTGCTGCTCGCGGCCGTGCTGATGGTCGTCACGGCGCTGTTCCTGCCGTTCACGGGCGGCGAGGCGATCACGAGCGCAGGCAATCCGCTGCTCGAATGGACCTATCGCGCGGTCCTGCTCGGAACGATCGTGCTGTTCTACGGGGCATTCTGGACGGGTCGTGGCCAGACACTGGGCATGGCCGCCTGGCGGCTGCGCGTGGAGCGCGAGGACGGCGGACGGCTTACGTGGGGCGACACCCTGCGCCGGCTCGGGACCGCAATCCTCTCGTGGCTGCCGGCGGGGCTTGGCTACCTCTGGATCCTCGTCGACCCGCAGCGGCGCGCGTGGCACGACCGCCTGTCCCACACACGCGTGATCGTCGTGCCGAAGCGGCCTCGCGTGCGCTGAACGGGTCAGCGAGCCCGCACCAGCATCGTCAGCGTCAGCACGGCCAGCAGCGCGGTCGGCAACCAGCCCGTCACCGGCGGCGAGAGGCCGAGCAGCCGGCCGCTGTTCTCGAGCGTCTGGCTCACCAGCACGAAACCCGCGCCGATCATGATGCCGACGATCATGCGGGCGCCCTGCCCCGTCGAGCGCATCGATCCGAGCGAGAACGGCAGCGCGAGCATGAGCACCAGCATCAACGCGAACATGCGCGCGATCCGCGACCAGAGTGCGACCTCGAAGCCTGACGAATCGAGGTCGTTGCGTCGCAGGTGGTCGATGAAGGCGGCGAGGTCTCGCAGGCCCATGGCCTCGGGCTCGACGACCGCGAGCCCGAGGAAGTCCGGCGACAGCGTCGAATGAAATTCCTCGACCGGCGACTTGCGCGCCTCGGTCCCGCCACCGGCGAAACGCGTCTCGCTGTAGTTCTCGAGCCGCCAGCCGCGGCCGTCGTCGACACTGGCCGCGTCCGCGCGACCGGCCGAGAGCAACTCGCGATCCGGCCCGAAGCGGAACAGCTGGATGCCGCCGAAGCGCGACTTGGCGGACTGCTGCTCCACGCTGATGATCGTGTCGCCATCGCGGACCCACGCCCCGCGACTGCCGGCGAAGCTGAACTGGTTGTACTTGCTGAAGACCTTGACCTGGCGGCCGTACTTCTCGAGCGGCGGCGCGACGTACTCCCCGACGCCGGCCATGACGACGGCCATCAGGATGCCGGCGACCGCAAGCCACAGGCAGAAGCGGAAGGTGGTGATGCCCGACGCGCGCATCACGACGAGCTCGCTGCCGCGCGCGAGGTTGCCGAGCCCGAGCAGCGCGCCGATCAACGCGGCGACCGGCAGCAGCTGGGTCGCGAAGGTCGGGATGTTGAACAGCACGTAGGTCATCGCCTCGGTCGCGGTGTAGCTGCCGGTGCCGATGTCGTCCTGCTCGTTGATGAACAGGAACAGTCCGCCGAGCACGAGCAGCACCGCCAGCACGAGCAGGGTGTACGCGAACACCGTGCGCAGGATGTAGCGGGCCAGGATCGGCATCTCAGCCTCCTGCCTTGCGCCAGCGCAGCAGCGGACCGGGCCGCTCGTCGCGCCACAGCAGCCACGCCGCAAGCGTCAGCGGCACCAGGTGCACCCACCACATGCCGAGCGCGCCTCCCGGGCTGCCCTTGTCGATCCACACGCGCACGGCGGCGACGAGGTTGGAGTAGGCGAAATACGCGAGCACGGCGAAGCCCACCCGCGCGAACCGGCCTTGCCGGGGACTCAGCTTCGCAAGCGGCACCGCCAGCACCATCAGCACGAACGCCATGATCGGCACGGCAATGCGCCAGGCGAGTTCGGAGCGGTCGCCGTTGTCACTCGAGCCGATCAGGTCGCGTGTCGGCTTGTACGACAGCTTGTCGGTCTTCGCCCTGACTTCGGGCAGGCGCACCGGTATGCCGTGCTCCTTGAACTCGACGACCCGCCACTCCAGCGACCCGGGCACGCCCTCGTAGCGCCGCCCGTCGTGCAGCACGAACAGCTGCTCGGACTGCCCGGTGCCACGCTGCTCGGCGCGCGCCGCAACGGCCAGTTCCACTCGATCGTCCACGCGTCGCTGCACGAACACGCCCTTGAGTTCGCCGTCGGCGAGCACTCGCTCCGCATAGAAGACGATGTCGCCCCCGGCGAAGGTCTTGAAGCGGCCCGGTTCCAGCGCGCCGAACTGCGCCGCCTTGAGCGCCTCGATGCGGATCAGCTGGGCCTGCATGCCGGCGTTCGGGACGATCCGGAAGGACAGCGCGGCGAGCGCGGCGACGACGACCAGGGTCAGGATCGCGACGGGCTTGTAGATGCTGGCCGTGCCGACGCCACAGGCGGCGATGGCCGTCATCTCGCTCTCGTGGTACAGCCGGCCGAGGGCAAGCACGATCCCGAGGTACAGCCCGATGGGCACCAGCACCGTGAGTTGCTGCAGCGTCGTGAGCGCGATGAGGCCCGCCACCACCCGGCCCGGGAACCCGTCCTGGACGGCCTGTCCGAGCACGCGCGCGAGCTGGTTCGACAGCAGGATCACCAGCAGCACCCCGGTGACCGCCACGAACGTCAGTGTCACCTCGCGCAGCAGGTAGCGGTCAAGGCGGGTGAGCACAGGTCGCGGCTCCGTGCGGGAAACGGTAGACTCCGGCGACCGCCGGCGGCGGGCCGGGATTCACCCGGCGAGCCTGCGACGGGCGGCGCGCAATGCAAGTGTAGCGGTCGCGACCGCCCGGCCACCAGCCGGCTTCGCGCCGCCCGGGATTCGGTCACCACTTCGACAAGGAACAAGAATGCGATTTCACGTCGTGAGCGGCTCGGCCGCACGCCAGCGCACGGATTGCGCGATCGTGGGACTGTACGAATCCGGCACGCTCGGCGCGGCTGCTCAGCAGATCGACGCCGCGCTGGGGGGACGTCTCACGCGACTCGTGAAGCGCGGCGACCTGCGCGGCAAGGCGGGCGAGACGACGATGCTCGACACCGACCGCGGACCCTGCGGGCGTGTGCTGGTGATCGGCCTGGGGCGCAAGGACGGCTTCGACCGCCGGCGCTACAAGAAGGCCATGCTCGCGGCAGCGGCAGCGGTCGTGAAGTCCGGGGCGCGCGACGCCGTGAGCTACCTGTCGGTGGAACCGGTCGCCGCGACGGACGCGTACTACCGCGC
Source organism: Steroidobacteraceae bacterium (assembly GCA_035429605.1). GTDB lineage: Bacteria > Pseudomonadota > Gammaproteobacteria > Steroidobacterales > Steroidobacteraceae > RPQJ01. The sequence goes on from DAOMFD010000008.1 coordinate 15,948, forward strand.
GCGACTGGCGGCCGAGGCGCTCGGCAACGCGCTCTATCGCGTGCCCGCGATCCGCAGCTCGCGCAAGCCGCGGGAGCCGGCGCTCCGCAGCTTCGGTGTCGCCGTGCCGGAGCGCGACCAGAAGAAGGACGCCGAGCGCGGGCTCAAGCACGGCCGGGGCATCGCGCTCGGCGCCGCCCTCACCCGGGACCTCGCCAACCTGCCCGCCAACGTGTGCACGCCGAGCTACCTCGGCAAGCGCGCCCACGAGCTCGCTCGCGAGTACCGCACCGTCCGGGCGCAGGTGCTCGGCGAACCCGAACTGCGACGGCTCAAGATGGGATCGTTCCTCTCCGTCACCCACGGCACGGACGAGCCCGCTCGCCTGATCGTGCTGCGCTATTCGGGCGCCGCGCCGCGGCAGGCGCCGGTGGTCCTGGTCGGCAAGGGCGTGACCTTCGACAGCGGCGGCATCTCGCTCAAGCAGCCGGTCGGCATGGACGAGATGAAGTTCGACATGACCGGTGCGGCGAGCGTCTTCGGTGCCGTGAAGGCGGCGGCCGAGATCGGGCTGCCGATCAACATCGTGGGCATCGTGCCGGCGTGCGAGAACATGCCGAGCGGCCGCGCCACCAAGCCCGGCGACGTCGTGCACAGCATGTCCGGGCAGACCATCGAGGTCGTCAACACCGACGCCGAGGGGCGGCTGATCCTGTGCGACGCCCTGACCTACGCGCGCCGCTTCAAGCCCGCGGTGGTCGTCGACATCGCCACGCTGACCGGCGCCTGCGTCATCGCGCTCGGCGCGCACCTGAGCGCCGTGATGAGCAACGACGACGAGCTCGCGGCCGAGATCGAGGAGGCCGGGCGTCGCGCGGAGGACCGCGCGTGGCACATGCCGATGGCCGAGGAATACCACGACCAGCTCAAGAGCAACTTCGCGGACTTCCAGAATTCCTGCGGCCGCGAGGGGGGCGCGATCACGGCCGCGTGCTTCCTGGCCAAGTTCACCGAGGGAATGCGCTGGGCGCACCTCGACATCGCGGGCACCGCGTGGCTCGGCGGGGCCCAGAAAGGCAGCACCGGGCGGCCCGTGCCGCTGCTGGTGGACTTCCTGATCAATCGCGGATGACCGTGCCGGACAACGCAGCGACCAAAGTGGACTTCTACCTGGTCGGCGCGACCGATGCGCGCTCGCGCCTCGCCACCGCCTGCCGCCTGGCGGAAAAGGCCTTCGGCCAGGGCCTGCGCGTCTCGGTGCGCACGGCGAGCCCGTCGGAGACCGCCGAGGTGGACGAGCTCATGTGGACGTTCAGCGATCGCAGCTTCGTGCCGCACGGGGTGTGGCCTGCGGAGCCGGAGTTCGCGGCCGCGACCCCGGTGCTGATCGCGAGCGGCGCCCTGCCCGAGTCGCACCGCGACGTGCTGATCAACCTGGCCGACGACCTGCCGCCCGATCTCGGCCGCTACGCGCGGGTGTGCGAGGTGGTGTCGGGCGACGAGGAAGCGAGGCGCCGGGCGCGCATCCGCTGGCGCGGCTACCGGGATGCCGGGCTCGAACCGGCCACGCACAGTCTGAGCGAGAGGTTGGCATGAACCACACCGCGGACACGATTCCCGTCCTGACCGACCTCATCGAGGACGACGCCCTGGCGGGCGTGCCTGGCACGGGCCTGACGGCGACGTTCCTGGGTGAGATCGAGGCGCACCTGTCCGCGGCAATCCACGACTACGCCGACGAGCTCGTGCACAATGCCTGCCGCGAGTTGGAGGCCATGCTCCTCGAGCAGGTCTCCGACCGGCTGCGCACCCAGCTGCCCACGCTGATCGCCGGCATCATCGAAGAGCATTTCCGCGGACCGGGCAGCGCCGGCTGACGATTCAGGACGATGGACAAGAGTTACTCGCCGCGCGACATCGAGTCGCGCCTGTACGCACGCTGGGAGGCATCGGGCTGGTTCGCGCCGAGCGGGGCCGGCGCGCCCTACTGCATCATGATCCCGCCCCCGAACGTGACCGGAACGCTGCACATGGGCCACGCGTTCCAGCACACGCTGATGGACGCCCTCACGCGCATGCACCGCATGGACGGCGACCGCGCCCTGTGGCAGCCGGGCACGGACCACGCCGGCATCGCCACGCAGATGGTCGTGGAGCGTCAGCTCAATGCCGAGGGCCGCTCGCGCCAGGAACTCGGTCGCGAGGAGTTCCTCGCCCGCGTGTGGCAGTGGAAGGCCCAGTCCGGCGACACGATCAGCCGCCAGATGCGCCGCCTCGGCGACTCGGTCGACTGGTCACGCGACCGCTTCACGATGGACGAGGGCTTGTCGGCCGCCGTGGCCGAGGTCTTCGTCCGGCTCCACGACAAGGGCCTCATCTATCGCGGGAAGCGCCTGGTCAACTGGGACCCGGTGCTGCACACGGCGCTTTCGGACCTGGAAGTCGTGTCGGAGCCGGAGTCCGGCAGCCTCTGGCACCTGCGCTACCCGCTCGAAGACGGAACTGGCCAGGTCGTCGTGGCGACGACGCGCCCGGAGACCATGCTCGGCGACGTCGCGGTGGCCGTGCATCCAGACGATGATCGGTACCGACATCTGGTAGGGCGACGCGTCCGGCTGCCGCTCACCGACCGGCTCATCCCGGTGATCGCCGACGATTACGTCGATCCTGCGTTCGGCAGCGGTTGCGTGAAGATCACCCCGGCGCACGACTTCAACGATTACGAGATCGGCAAGCGGCACGGGCTGCCGCTCATCAATCTGTTCACGGCGAGCGCGGTGCTGAATGACGCGGCCCCGGCCGCATACCGCGGACTGGAGCGCTTCGAGGCGCGCAAGCGCGTCGTCGCGGACCTCGAAGCCGCAGGATTGCTGGAGAAGGTCGAACCTCACAGCTCGCCCGTGCCGCGCGGCGACCGCTCGGGCGCCGTGCTCGAGCCGTGGCTCACCGACCAGTGGTACGTGCGCATCGCGCCGCTCGCCGAGCCAGCGATCCGCGCGGTCGAGGACGGCCGCATCCGCTTCGTGCCGGACAACTGGTCGAAGACGTACTTCCAGTGGATGCGCAACATCCAGGACTGGTGCATCAGCCGGCAGCTGTGGTGGGGTCACCGAATCCCCGCCTGGTACGACGACGGGGGCAACGTGTTCGTCGCGCGCAGCGAGTCGGAAGCGCGGGCGCAGGCGCGTACCAGGCACGGGCGCGACGTGCCGCTCGTGCAGGACGAGGACGTACTCGACACCTGGTTCAGCTCGGCGCTGTGGCCGTTCTCGACGCTGGGGTGGCCGGAACCAACGGCGACACTCCGCTCGTTCTACCCGACGACCGTGCTCGTCACGGGCTTCGACATCATCTTCTTCTGGGTGGCCCGGATGATCATGATGGGCCTGGAGTTCACCGGGGAGGTGCCGTTCCGCGAGGTGTACATCACCGGGCTGATCCGCGACGAGCACGGCAACAAGATGTCGAAGTCCAAGGGCAACATCATCGACCCGCTGGACCTGATCGACGGCATCGGCCTCGAGGAACTGGTCGCGAAGCGGACCACCGGGCTGATGCAGCCGCAGATGCGCAGCTCGATCGAGAAGGCGACGCGCAAGCAGTTCCCGCAGGGCATTCCCGCGTACGGGACGGACGCGCTGCGCTTCACCTTCGCCTCGCTCGCGACCATGGGGCGCGACATCCGCTTCGACCTCGGGCGCATCGAGGGCTACCGCAACTTCTGCAACAAGCTCTGGAACGCGTCGCGTTACGTGCTCATGAGCGTGGGCGACGACCCTGCGGCGCTCGCGGGTGACTGCGAGTTCAGCGTCGCCGACCGCTGGATCCTGGGACGGCTCGGCCGCACGGTGTCCGCCGTGCGCGAGCACTTCGCCACCTATCGCTTCGACCTCGCGGCGCAGTCCGCGTACGAATTCGTGTGGTACGAGTTCTGCGACTGGTACCTGGAACTTTCGAAGCCGGTCCTGCAGTCTGCGGACACGGCCGCCGCGCTGAAGCGCGGCACGCGGCGCCGGCTGGTCGAGGTGCTCGAGGCGACCCTGCGGCTGCTGCACCCCCTCATGCCCTTCATCACCGAGGAGATCTGGCAGCGCGTCGGGGCCCTCGCCGGCCGCAACGGCGACACGATCATGCTCGAGCCCTATCCGCGCGCAGCCGATTACCCGGACGATGCCCAGGCTGCGCGACAGGTCGCCGTGCTGCAGGCGGTCGTGCTCGGCGTGCGGCAGATCCGCGGCGAGCTCGACGTGCCGCACTCGCGCGCCACGCCCGTATTCGTCCGCACCGACCATTCGGGGGATGCCGAGGCCATCGACGCGCTCGCGGCCACCATCGCCAGGGTCGGCAACCTCGAGTCGATCACCGTCGTGGCGTCCGAAGCGGACCTGCCCCCCTGCGCCATCGCGATCAGCGACGGCCGCACGATCCTCGCCCCGTTCGCGAGCCTCGTCGACGACCTCTCCGCGGAACGCGCCCGGCTCGAGAAGCGGCGCGCCCGGGCGGGCCAGGACCGTGACAAGGCGCGTGCCAAGCTCGCCAACGAGAGCTTCGTCGCCAATGCGCCGCCGGAGGTGGTCGACCAGGAGCGCTCGCGCGTCGCGGAGTTCGACCGCCAGCTCGCGCAGCTCGCCGAGCAGTTGCGGAGACTCGAGTCCATGACGTCACGCGGCGAAACCGCATGAGCGAGACCGATCGCGCCATCGTGCAGCTCGACGCCGACGGCGTCGCCCGCGTGGAGGCCGCCGTCGCCGCGCTCAACCGCATCATCCTCGGCAAGGAGCGACAGCTGCGGCTGTGCCTGGCGTGCCTGTTCGCCCGGGGCCACCTCCTGATCGAGGACATCCCCGGGGTCGGCAAGACCACGCTGGCGCACGCGCTCGCCTACACGCTGGGACTCAGCTACCAGCGCATCCAGTTCACCAGCGACCTGCTGCCGGCCGACATCACGGGGGTCTCGGTCTTCGATGCCGAGTCGGGCCAGTTCCACTTCCACCGCGGCCCGGTGTTCGCGCAGCTCGTGCTCGCCGACGAGGTCAATCGCGCCACGCCCAAGGCACAGAGCGCGCTGCTCGAGGCGATGGAGGAGCACCAGGTCACGTCCGACGGCACGACCTACCCGATGAGCGAGCCGTTCTTCGTGATCGCGACCCAGAACCCGATGTACCAGGTGGGCACGTTTCCACTGCCGGAGTCGCAGCTCGACCGGTTCCTGATGCGAATCGAGCTCGGCTATCCGGAAGCCTCGCTCGAGCGCGAGCTGCTGCTCGGCGCGGACCGGCGCGACCTGCTGGCCGGCCTCACGCCGGCGCTGACGCCGCAGCAGCTGCTGCGCATCCAGGGGGACGTCCCTCGCGTGCATGCGTCGGGAGCGCTGCTCGACTACGTGCAGGACGTCGCGCGCTACACCCGGCAGGCGAGTGAATTCGAGGCGGGACTTTCGCCGCGCGCCGTCATCGCGCTGCTGCGTGCCGCGCAGGCGTGGGCGCTGATGCACGCCCGCGCCGGAGTGATCCCGGAGGACGTCCAGGCGGTGCTGCCCGCCGTCGTCGGCCACCGCCTCGCGCCGCGCGACGCGTCGCGCTTCCGCGACGCCGGGCAGGTCGGACGGCACGTGCTCGAGTCCGTCCCCGTTCCCTGAGGCGGGATGCGCGACGCGATCCGACGCCTGCGCGCGCTCGCCGACGAGCGCATGGGCGCCTGGATCCGGCGCCGGCAAGGTGCGGACCATGATCCTGTCTCGCTGCACCGCGGACGCATCTACATCCTGCCGACGCGGCTCGGCGGTGCGTACGCCGTCATGGTCGTGGCGATGGTCGCGGGCGGCCTCAATTACGGCAACAACCTCGCGCTCGGCCTCGCATTCGTGCTCGCGAGCCTCGGCATGGTCACCATGCATCATTGCCACGGGACGCTGTCGGGGCTCGGACTGCGATTGCTCGCCACGGAGTCGGCCTTCGTCGGACAGCCCGTTCGGTTTCGCGTCCTGCTCGAGAATCGGTCGCGGTCGCCCCGACCGCAGATCGAAGTGGCAGCCTCCGACGAGGCACCGGACATCGCCGACGTGCCGCCCGTCGGAACCGGAACTGCCGGCCTCGCGTTGACTGCGCAAGTGCGCGGGCACGTGCACCTCCGGCGGTTCGTGGTCGCGACCAGGCATCCGCTGGGGCTGTTCCGGGCCTGGGCCGTCGTGCACCCGGAGTACTCGGCCATCGCGTGGCCACGCCCGGCCGAGCGCGGGCGGCATCCCCCGGGCGTCGAGACCGATACCGGCGGCGCGCAGGACCGTGCGCGAGGCGACGAGGATTTCGCGGGACTGCGTCCCTACCAGGCGGGAGACGCGCTGAAGCGCATCGCGTGGAAGGCCTATGCGCGCGGCCAGGGACTGCACACGAAGCAGTACGCCGGCACCGACGTGGTGTCGCACGTGTTCGACTGGGACAGCCTGCCGGGGCTCGACGCCGAGGCGCGGCTGTCGCAGTTGTGCCGCTGGGTGATCGACGCCCACGAGAGCGGCGAGGCGTTCGGCATCCGGCTGCCCGGCACCGCGATCGAGGCCAACATCGGCACGGCCCACTTCCAGCGCTGCCTCGACGCGCTCGCGCTCTTCGAGCGGAATGAACCGCATGGCTGAGCCGGCCACCTCGAGGTTGCGCGGACTGGACGGCGTGCTGGTCGCCCTCGCCGTGTCGGCAGCCGCACACATCACGCAGCTGCCGGCCTGGGTGTCGTTGCTGCTCGTGGCCGCCATCGCGTGGCGATGGACGGCGGACCGCCGCGGTGCCGCCCTCCCCCCGCGCTGGTTGCGCAATCTCGTCGCCGTCGCGGCGGTGGTGGCCGTGCTGGCGACGTATCGCACCATCAACGGCGTCGAGGCCGGTACCGCCCTGCTGGTGCTCGCAGCGTCCTTGAAGCTCCTCGAGACCCGCGCGGCGCGTGACTTGACGATCCTCGCGTTCATCGCCTACTTCCTGTTGTACGCCGCCCTGCTGCGCGACCAGCGGCTGCCGCTGCTCCCGCTCCTGCTCGTGGGAACGCTGGTGACCACGGCGGCCCTGATGCGCGTGCACGCCGGATCGGCCGGGGAGTCGTGGAGCACGGTCGCGCGGCGGTCCGGCATCCTCGTGCTGCAGGCGCTCCCGTTCGCGCTTGCGCTGTTCCTGCTGTTCCCGCGCCTGCCCGGACCGTTCTGGGGCATCGCGGCCCCGAACTCGGCCCGCACCGGATTGTCGGACGAAATGACGCCGGGCGACGTCTCGGACCTGAGCACGTCGGGCGAGCCGGCCTTCCGCGTCCGCTTCGCGGGCAAGCTTCCGCCGCCGGCCCTGCGCTACTGGCGCGGGCCGGCTTTGCACGAATTCGACGGCCGTACCTGGCGGCGCCCGCGCGGCCAGGCCTTCCCGGAGCAGTCCGTCACGACGCAGGGAGCGCCCGTCGACTACCAGGTCACGCTCGAGCCGCATGACCGCAACTGGATCCTCGCGCTCGACATGCCCGGCGGCTGGCCGGAGCGGGAAGCGTACCGCGCCTACGACTTCACGCTGGTCTCCCCGCGCCCGATCACCGACGTCGCGTCGTTCCAGCTGCGCTCATACCCGCGCTATCGCGCCGGCTCCGTCCTGCCATTGTCGCTGCGTCACAAGGACACGCAGCTGCCGGAGACCGGCAACCCGCGCTCGGTCGCGCTGGGACGCGATCTGCGCGCACGCTACGGCGATCCCCGGCAGGTCGCCGCCGCGATGCTGCGGCTGTTCCGCAACCAGCCGTTCGAGTACACGCTGGAGCCGCCCCGGCTCGGCCGCGACTCGGTCGACGAGTTCCTGTTCGGCACCCGCAAGGGATTCTGCGAGCACTACGCGTCGGCGTTCACGCTGGTGATGCGTGCGGCCGGCGTGCCGGCGCGCGTCGTCACCGGATACCAGGGTGGCGAGTGGAATGCGCTCGGCGGCTACCTGCTGGTGCGCCAGTCGGACGCGCACGCGTGGTCGGAGATCTGGCTGGACGACGCCGGCTGGGTCCGCGTCGATCCCACCGCGGCGGTCGCGCCGGAACGCATCGAGCGAGGACTGGTCGACGCCGTCGGGGCCGACGAACCCGCACCCGGGAGGCTCCGGCAGGCCAGCGCGCTCTGGTACACGGCGACACTGGCCTGGGACACGATGAACGACTTCTGGAACGAGCGCGTCGTGCGCTTCAACGCCGCGCGCCAGTTCGAGCTGCTCGAGCGCCTCGGCATCGACGAGCCCGACTGGCGGGCGCTCGGTCTCGCGCTCGCGGCCAGCCTCGCGGTGTTCTTCGTGGCACTGTCGGCGCAGATGGCCTGGAAGTTCCGCGGACCGGTTCGCGACTGGCCCGCACGACTGCACGACGAGACCGCGCGGCGGCTCCGGCGAAGGGGGCTCGAGCCCGGCCCGGTCGAGGGCCCGATCGAGTTCCTCGACCGCGCGTCGGCCGCCTGTCCGGACCTGTCCCGCGAGCTGCAGCAGATCCGTGATCTCTACTGCGGCTTGCGTTACGGGCCACGACCCGCCCCCGAGGACCTGGGCCGGCTCAAGCACCTCGTCAACCGGCTCCGCCCCTGAGCGCCGGTCGGGTATGCTTGGTCCCTCGTGCGTCTTCGAGTTGCAGGACCATGGCAGACCTCAAGAAACAGTTCGAAGCGGCCAGCAAGGACGCGCAGAAGCTCCCGTCGCGTCCGTCCGACGACGACATGCTGCGCCTGTACGCGCTCTACAAGCAGGCGACCGCGGGCGACGTGAGCGGCGACCGGCCCGGGGCGTTCGATTTCGTGAATCGCGCGAAGTACGACGCGTGGGCGCGCGCCAAGGGCACGCCGACGGACAAGGCGATGAAGTCCTACGTGGACCTCGTCGCGCGCCTGAAGAAACTGGGCTGACGCGATGACCCCGCTTGCCGCGGTCGCGCTCGCCGCGGCCGCGGTCCTCGCCTGGCTGCTCGCCGGGCCGGTGATCGCATCGCGCCGCCGGCGCGCGGCGATGGCAAGGCCACTGGACCCGCAGCTCGTGCGGCTCATAGAGCGCAACGTTCCGTTGCGCGGCCGGCTGCCCGCGGACCTCGCCGCGCGCCACGATGCACTGGTCAGCGCCTTCCTTGCCGAGAAAGAGTTCGTCGGCTGCGGTGGCCTCGAGATCACGGACGAGGTTCGCGCCACGATCGCGGCGCTGGCCTGCGTGCTGGTGATCGGACGCCGGGGGCACTACGACGAACTGCACTCCGTGCTGGTGTACCCGGCGGCGTTCTGGGTCGAGGACGAAGTCGAGGACGAAGCGGGCGTGGTGCAGAAGCGTCGCCGCGACCTCTCGGGCGAGGCGTGGGAATCGAGCCGCATCATCCTGTCGTGGGAGGACGTGCTCGAGTCGGCGCACTTTCCCGGCGAGGGCTACAACGTCGCGCTGCACGAGTTCGCGCATTACCTGGATGCCGAGGGGTTGGGGCTCGCGCCGCCTGACCAGAGCGGCACCTCCGGCGCGGCGCGCCACCGGACGCGATCGCTGGACGCGTGGTCAGCAGATCTCGTGCAGGAATTCGAGGCGTTCCAGTCCGCGGTGGACCGTGAAGAGCAGACGTTTCTCGATCCCTACGCGGCCGAGGACGCGACGGAATTCTTCGCGGTCGCAACGGAAGACTTCTTCGAGCGGGCAGCCGAATTGCGCGACGCTCATCCGCGCCTGTACGAGCTGCTGCAGGAGTTCTATGCGCTCGATCCCGCGTCGTGGCGCGCGAGTGCGGCCGGGCTGGCCTGAGCAGGCTCCGGCCGGCGCGCCGAGCTCGACCGGCTCAACGCACGATCGGGATCTCCAGCGCGCTCGGGTGCTTGCGATCGTGGTACACGGTCACGTGCGCGACCCGCGCGTCCTTGCCGGACTCGCCCTCGACGCGCCCGCCCGAGTTGTAGTTCTTCTCGAAGTAGATGCTGTTCGGGCAACTCACGACGAGCCGCAGGCGGCTGCCCTTCGACACCTTGCGCGAGAACCACCCGAACC
>DAOMFD010000009.1:0-1359 GCA_035429605.1 Steroidobacteraceae bacterium
ATCTCGACGTTGAGCAGCACGATGTCGATGTCGAAGAAGAAGTACAGGTCGACGTGCACGAGCGACAACGTCACCGGCTCGCTGCCCGCCTCGGGGACGAGACGCACTGCAGCCACGTCGTCACGGCGGAATACGCGCATCGGCGACGCGCCCGGGTCCGCGGGGCCGCCGACCCGTGCGCGCTGCTCGCGCCCCTCGCCGTAGAGGAAACGCTGCACGTGCGGCAGGAACGTCGTGAACTCGGTGTAATGGCGCTCCTGGAACCGGGCGGGATCACCAGTGAATTCGTCGGCGACCTCGTGCCACGGATTGTCCGGGCCGGGCTGCTCGAGCAACTCCCAATGCCGCTGGATCTGCATGCCGTGACGAATGGGCAGCAGTTGCAGCGGCCACAGCAGGATCTGCCGGAACTGGCGAACGAGCTTGTCATGGGCAGAGGGTTGCATCGTCGCTCCCGCCGGTGCGTCCGGCGCCCATGATGGCGTATCGTGCCCGCTCGTCAATGCGTCGGCGGGGCGCGCGATTCCGCCAAATGACAGGACGTTGCGGTCCATGAGTGAATCGGAGCCAGGTCTGTCCGTCGCCACGTGGGTCCTCGCACTCGGCGGGGCAGGCTTCGCCGCGGGCTTTTTCGGTCCCATGGCGCTCAATCCCGGCGCGAACCAGGGTCCGATGGCCGGCATCTTCATCACGGGTCCCGGCGGCGCGCTGCTCGGGCTCGTGTTGGGCGTGGCGTCACGGCTCCTCGGAGCGGGCCTCGCACGACAGCGCCAAGCCCTCATCTCCGCGGCCGCCGTGTTGTCGCTGGGGACCCTCTACGCATGTCTCCCGGAGCCCGAGACCGAGGGCGTACTGATCGAAGGGTCCGTTCAGACGTGCCAGCCGCCCGCGGAACTCGAGGAGGCTGCGATCCAGGACTGGCAGCGCCGCATCGAAGCCGCACCGTGGGGACAGCCGCGCGACGGTTGGCGCGAGGGCGTCGACCGGATGCTTCGGGACGCGGACGGCGTCGTGCTCACCGTCGACGTGCAACGCGAGGACCGGATCCTGCGGCATCGCAAGCCGTGGAACGCCGGTCGGAAGACCGTTGCAGGCTGGACGCAGGCGAATGAGGCTCGGCGCTACTACGCAGCATTCGCCGGCCGCGACTGCGCGTCCTACAGCGGTCCGATCCAGATCCTGTACGTCCGCTACGGCCAGGGATCGGGCGTCTGGCCGCCGGACGACGCGCCGAATTTCCTGGGCGTGGCGCGGGTCGAGCCAGCCCCAGCGGCGCTGCTGGCGCTGACACAACACTGAATCGGTTGTCCCGACGGGAGATCAGCATGACGAAGCCGGTCATCAACGTGTCCGATGCCA
>DAOMFD010000009.1:1459-4850 GCA_035429605.1 Steroidobacteraceae bacterium
TTGTCCCGACGGGAGATCAGCATGACGAAGCCGGTCATCAACGTGTCCGATGCCAAGGTCCATAGATCGTCGGCTACCCGGACTCAGGCAAGACCGGCGTGCGGATCGCGGCCGACATGACTCCTGAGTCGCGGTACGTCATCAGCGACACGGCCAGGAATGCCGTCGGCTACTGGGAGGGTGAGGACTGCGCCAAGGTCCTGGACATCGTGGACCGGGCCCGGGGCCGCCGCTGACGATTCAGCTGCTGGTCAAGCCCTCGACGATCACTGCGTTGCCGGTCGATGCGCGGAACCGGTGCTGGGCGATGGCCTGGTACTCCGGCGATTGGTACCAGCGCGCGGCTTCCTCCTGCGAAGGGAAGCGAATCAGGACGGTGCGCGTGCAGGGCCACTGGCCTTCGACGACCGTGGGGTTCTCCGAGACGGCCAGCAACTCGCCCTTGAACAGCTGGAAGACGCCGAGGAAGCCTTCCTCGTATCGGGAATATCCGGCGCGATCGTGAATCGTGATCTGTGCAACGACGTAAACGGACATGGTGTGGTCTCAATTGAACGAATGCGACGCAGCGACGGTTCGCTGCGTCGCGATACTAGCCGACCTGGTGCCACCAGTCCGCGCTTCAGCGGAATGTCTTGCAGTCCGCGATGAACGAACGACGCGCCGCGCCGACGAGATGGTCGGTGTCGGCCAGCTCTTCGCAGGCCGCCTGTCGACCCGCCATGCCATTTAGAGCGATGGTCGACGACCTCACGCATTCAGTCACGAACGTATGTTGCGCGTCGCCGCCGATGTGTCTTGCGGCGGCGAGCAGCTGACAGGTCGTGGTCTGGTCCGGCGCGGTGCTGGCATATGCGGGTGGCGCCAGTGCAGAAGCAATGACGAGAGCACTGGCCGCCGTGAGCTCATGCAGTCTCATGGCAGGTTCCCCCTGTGTTGCAGTGTCCAGTTCGCTTATACGCCGAGTACGCGTCATGGGTATCGCTGCACCGAAAATCACTGCAATGCAAAATCGTCGCCCCGGTTTCGGCCTCGGCGTTCGAGTCGCAAAGACTCGCGCCGGGCGTGGCCGTGCAGCCTCCCGGCGGTAAACTGGCGCCTGGACGGCCCGGCTCGGGTGCGTCGGCAGGCGGGAGGTACCACGATGGCCGTGCGAATCGTCCGGCTCGGCAGTCAACGCCTGGCGGGGGAGGGACTGCGCATCGGAACCGTGCGGCGTCCGCCCCGCGGCGTGCCGAAGAGCGACTTTGCGAAGCGCGATTTCTACGACGTCTGGCTGCCCAACCTGGCCCCGAGCGAGGAACTGCTGAAGGCGGCGCACGCGGCGATCGGAGCTGACGACGAGCGGGCGTGGAAGGCATTCGTGCGACGCTACCGGGCAGAGATGAAGCGCCCTGACAGCCGGGCGCTGCTCCAGACGCTCGCGGCCCTGTCGCACACCGCGGATTTCTCCGTCGGCTGCTACTGTGCCGACGAGGCGCGCTGTCACAGGTCGGTGCTGCGTGAACTGCTGGCCGAGCACGGCGCCAGGCTCGCGTAGGCGACCACGCGATGCAGGGGGATTCGATGCGACACGATGGTCGAGTGTTGTCGAGGAAGGCGCGGAGCAGTCCGAGTCGGCTCGCGCCCACCCTCACGCTGCTGGTCGTCGCGGCGGCCGGCGGCTGCGGTGGAGGAGGTGGTGGCGGTGGGGGCGGCGGCTCCGGTCCTGCCCCGGACACCACGCCGCCCACCGTCCCGCAAGGAGTGACCGCGACGGCAAGCTCCTCCACTGCGATCGTCGTCAACTGGCAGGCGTCCACCGATGCAGGTCGTGGCGTCGCGGGCTACCGCGTCTTCCGGGACGGTGCCGCGACGGCGGTGGCGACGGTGACCGGCACGACGTACGCCGACACGGGGCTCACGGCGTCGACGCAGTACTCCTACGCGGTTCGGGCCTTCGACGCAGCCAGCCCGTCCAACGAGTCGGCGCTCTCGACCTCGGCGGCCGCCCGCACGCTCGATGCCAGCGTGACGTCAGGGCTCGATGCACGGCCCAGCAACACGACGTGCCTCGCCGGCGATCGGCCTGCGCAGAACGCCGCGCTTGCGGTCAACCGAGTGTTCCCCGGTGTATCGTTCGCGAATCCGATACTGATGCTCCTGGCGCCGGGGGATGCAACGCGCTGGTTCGTCGTGGAGCAGGGCGGCCGGGTCCGCGTATTCGACAACCAGGCGTCCGTCTCGACGACCCGAAGCTTCGTGGACATTACAGCGCGGGTGCAGTCCGGCGGCGAGACGGGCCTGCTCGGGATGGCATTCCACCCGAATTTCCCGACGAATCCGCGCGTCTACCTCTCGTACACGAACGGGAGCAGCGGCCTCGTGTCTCGCGTGTCGGAGTTTCGCAGCACCGATGGCGGCCAGACCCTCGATCCGACGACCGAGGTGATCCTGCTCACCGTCACCCAGCCGGAATCGAATCACAACGGCGGCAACATCGCCTTCGGCCCGGACGGATACCTGTACATCGGGTTCGGCGACGGCGGAGGTGGCGGCGATCAGCACCCTCCGATCGGCAATGGCCAGAACCTGACGACGACACTAGGGAAGCTGCTGCGCATCGACATCGGTGGTTCCACCGGCAGCGTGCCGTACCGCATCCCGGCCGATAATCCTTACGTGGGCAATGCGCTCTGCAGCACGGGATCGGGCGCGCAGAACTGCCCGGAAATCTATGCCTACGGGTTCAGGAATCCCTGGCGCTGGAGCTTCGATCGGGTGAGCGGCGAACTGTGGGTCGGCGATGTCGGGCAGAATCTGATCGAGGAGGTGGACCGCGTCGTTGCCGGCGGAAACTACGGCTGGCGCTGCTTCGAGGGCACCAGCACCTACAACTCCAACTGCGGCCCGAACGCGGGCAGCAGCCTGCCGCCCGTCGCCCAATACGATCACTCGGTCGGGAGCTCGATCACGGGCGGCTACGTGTATCGCGGTTCCGCCATTCCCGCGCTGGCAGGGCGTTACGTGTTCGGCGACTTTGGGTCGGGTCGTATCTGGAATATCGCCCGCGACACGGCGCCCACGCTCACGGTCACCGGCACACCCGCCTTTGCCAGCGGCCGATCCATCTCGTCCTTTGCGCAGGACAGCGCCGGTGAGCTGTACATCGTGGACTACGGCGGCGCGCTGTACCGCCTGGACAACGCCGCGGCGGGCGGCGGTTCCGTACCCGCGAAATTGTCGGACAGTGGCTGTGTGCAGCCCGGCGACCCGACGAAGCCTGCGGCAGGACTCGTTCCGTATGCGCCGAACGCGGCATTCTGGTCGGATGGCGCGAGCAAGGACCGTTATGTGGCGCTGCCGAACGGCACATCGGCGACGGTGGGCACGGATGGGGATATGGATCTAC
>DAOMFD010000009.1:4950-7663 GCA_035429605.1 Steroidobacteraceae bacterium
GCGCTGCCGAACGGCACATCGGCGACGGTGGGCACGGATGGGGATATGGATCTACCTGTTGGCACCGTGCTCATGAAGGAATTCCGCCTCGGAAGCCGGCGCGTCGAGACGCGATTCCTGATGCGGCACACCGACGGCGAATGGGCCGGCTACACCTACGAGTGGAACGCACAGGGTACGGACGCGACCCGCGTCGTCGGCGGCAAGACGGCCGTGATCGGCACGCAGACCTGGGTCTTTCCGAGCGAGGCGCAGTGCCTGTCCTGTCACACCTCCGCGGCCGGGCGCACGTTGGGCCTCGAGCTCGCCCAACTGAACGGCTTGCTCCTGTACCCGCAGACCGGTCGCACGGCAAACCAGGTCGTCACGTGGAATGCGATCGGACTCTTGAATCCGCCCGTCGGGGGCGCGCCCGATCAGTGGGCCTCGCTGCCCGATCCGTACGGAAGCGCCGGCACGCTCGCCGAACGCGCACGCGCGTATCTGCACTCGAACTGCTCGCAGTGTCATCGCCCAGGCGGCGGAACACCGTCCGACATGGACCTGCGCTATGCGACGCCGCTCGCCTCCACGAATGCCTGCGACCGGCCACCCCAGGCAGGAGACCTCGGCATCGCGAACGCCCGGATAATCGCTCCGGGCTCGGCCACGCGATCGGTGCTCGTCTCGCGCGTCGGTCGGCGCGACGCGCAAGCGATGCCGCCGCTCGCTAGCACCGTGGTCGATGCGGCAGGCGTCAGCTTGCTCACCAACTGGGTTAACTCCCTCGCCAGTTGCAACTGATCACGCGGCTCGCCCCATGCTGAAATTCCTGCTGTGGCTGCTGCTGTTCGTCGTGTGCTGGCCGCTCGCGATCGCAGCGCTGGTGCTCTGGCCGATCGTGTGGCTGTTGTCGCTGCCGTTCCGGCTGGTCGGAATCGCCGTCGAGGGTATGTTCGCGTTCCTGCGCGCGCTCGTGATGCTGCCGGCACGGGTTCTCGGCAGCCGGCCGGCGCTGAGGGAGTGAATTCCGATCGCGCTCGGCGCCGGTCGTCACCACCGCCCATGTGGATCGCGAGCCGCGTGGGTCGCGTCGTGTCCCGCATGCGGGTGCGTACCGAGCGGGTCGGCCCCCGGCGGTCGGACGACGAAGCGACGCACGCGGCTGTGCTCGCTGACGATCAGTCGTCCCAGGCGTGCGCGCACGGCCTGGTCGGATTCGGTCGGTCGTGTCCGCCAGCGCAGGTGGTCCATCCACGTCGGGCTCTCGAAGCGTTCCACCCAGAGGTCCGGCGCGTCGATGTCCTGGCAGATCGACCACGCACGGGCCCCGTCACGTCGCCGGATGCGGCCGACCTCGTTGATCACGGCGACGAACTCCACCGCGTGCTCGGCCGGGACCCGATACTCGATGGAGACCACGATCGGGCCAGACGACGGATGAATGTCGGCGCTTGGTGGATTGCGCTCGATCCGGACCCGCGGGTCGAGCGAGCCCAGCTGCTCGACGGCGATCGGCAGCCAGCGCGCCGCGACCAGGGACACCAGCGCGGAGACCCCGGCGACGACCAGTGACTCGCGCAGGCCCGCGTCAGCGGCGAACCGGCCCCACCACCAGCTGCCGAGCGCGATGCTGGCAAATGCGACCGTCTGGTAGACCGCGAGCATCCTCGCCGTCACCCAGCGCGGTGAGGACAGCTGCACGGCGATGTTGAAATTGGCGAACGCCAGCGTCCACGCCGTCCCCGCAAGGACGTGCATGAGCAACGTGAGCGCCATCCAGCGGCTGAGTCCCGCGCCGACCATCGCGACGCAGGCGAGCGCCGACAGCAGCCGCAGCAGACCGTCGTGCGTGAACTGGCTGCGCAGCGGCGCACTCGCGAGCGCGCCGAGCATGGCGCCGACGCCGAAGCCACCGAGCAGCAAGCCGTAGGTGGTGGCGCCACCGCCGAGCAGGTCCCGGGCCACGATCGGCATCAGGGCCGGCACCGCCGCGATCGGGATCGTATTGAGCACGCAGCGCAGCATGATCGAGAGCAGGTGTGGGGACAGGCTGATGTAGCGGACGCCGGCCGCAATGGCCGTGCCGAGCGGCTCCGGGGGCAGTTCGCTGTGGGCTCGTGCCGGGCGCCACCAGAGCAAGGTCGCGATGATGCCGAGGTAGGAGACCGCGTTGATGATGAACGCGGCCGCCGCGCTGAAGGCCGCGACGATGACTCCACCGATCGCCGGGCCGAGGCTGCGGGCCAGGTTGAAGCCCACCGCATTGGCCATGACCGCCGGTGCAATCTGTGCGCGCGGCACCTGGTCACCGATGGACGCCTGCCATGCCGGGGCGAACAGCGCGCCCCCGCAGCCGATCAGGAAGGTGAGCGTCAGCAGCAGCGACGGCGTGATGCGGCCAGCCAGCACCACCACGGCCAGTGCCACCGATGCGAACACGGCAAGGATCTGTGATATGAGCATGATCGCGCGGCGATCGCGCGTATCCGCCAGGGCACCTGCCACCAGCGACAGGAAGAAGAAGGGCAGGGAACCGGCGGTCTGCACCAGCGCGACCTGGTCGACGGACGGAGCGATCGTGGTCATCAGCCACGAGGCACCGACGGTCTGAATGAGGCTGCCGAAGGAGGATACGAGCGAGGCCCACCAGAACAGCGCGAACACGCGATGCTCGAACGGCGCGAGCGTCATGCTGCGCCAGCGTTCGAAGCGAGTCGGGTTGACAGTGGCC
>DAOMFD010000009.1:7763-21774 GCA_035429605.1 Steroidobacteraceae bacterium
CGGCGCGAGCGTCATGCTGCGCCAGCGTTCGAAGCGAGTCGGGTTGACAGTGGCCCCGCTGCCCATGAATCAATCTAGCATGAAGCGAATATAGGGGTTTCCGAGGGTCGGGCAGGGCATTGGCTGCTGTAGTGTTGATGGTTGCGCGGTCGCGAACGGGTGTCGCACATGAAGACGCTGAGCGGGCTCGACGGGATGTTCCTGCATCTCGAGACGCCGGAGACCCCGATGCATGTCGGGTCGTTGATCGTGCTGCAACTGCCGAAGGGTTACCGCGGCGACTTTCTCGCGGACGTGAAGCGTCTGTACGCGCGCCGCGCGGCGCTCGCGCCCGTGCTCAAGCGAACGCTGCGGGAACTGCCGCTGCAGCTGGCCAATCCCGCCTGGGTGCAGGCGGACACGCTCGATCTCGATTATCACTTCCGGCGCGTGGTGCTGCCGAAACCCGGCACGCAGGCGCAGCTCGAGGCCTGTGTCGGGCACCTGCACTCCGTGCCGCTCGACCGCGCGCATCCGCTCTGGAGCGTGACGATCATCGAGGGTCTGCCCGGTCGAAAGGTCGGTTACTACACGAATATCCACCACGCGGTCATCGACGGCCAATCGGGGGTCGAACTCGCGAAGGTGGTGTTCGACCAGACGCCCCGGCCGCGGCGGATGCCGCGCATGCTCGCGGATGCAGCGCACGGCGAGCACCCGTGGCCGGGGGCAGCCGTTGCCGGTGCGCTGCGGCACGATGCCGCCCAGCTCGCCAAGCTGGTGCAGCACCTGCCGGAGATCACGCGGACGATCGCTGCGATGCGCCGCGCCGCCAGTCGCGTCGGCACGGAGGAGCCGGCGCGGACCGAGCGTCGGTTCGCCCCACGCACGACGTTCAACGCCGCAATTCGCGCCGCGCGGGGCTTCGCCGGCGTGTCGATTCCACTGGGCGAGGTCCACCGCATTGCCGCTGCACACCGGGCCACGGTGAATGACGTGGTGCTCGCGATCTGCGCAGGCGCGCTGCGTCGGTATCTTGGCCGCCACGGCGGCGTGCCGCTGGACAGCCTGATCGCCGCCGTGCCGATCTCGCTGCGGGAAGCCGGTAACGTCGAGTACACCACGCTCGCGACCATGGCTCGGGTGAGTCTGGCCACCGACGTCGCCGACCCCGTGCGGCGGCTGCACGCGATTCGGGACGCGGCGAGCGCGGCGAAGGCCGCGACGGGGCGGGCCAGGTCGATCCTGCCGACGGACTTCCCGACGCTCGGGCTGCCGTGGCTGCTGCACGGGCTGGCCACGCTGTATGGCGCCGCGCACCTCGCCGATGTTGTGCCGCCATTGTTCAACCTGGTGATCTCGAACGTGCGCGGTCCGCCCATGCCGCTGTACATCGCGGGCGCGCGCGTCGTGCGTTACTGGCCGCTGTCGATCGTCGCCCAGGGGCTGGGGATCAACATCACGGTCGAGAGCTACGCGGGCTCGCTCGAGTTCGGCGTGACCACGGCGGCGAGCGCAGTCCGCAATCCGCGCGCACTGGGTGCGGCGCTGCTGGCGGCGCATCGGCAGTTGCTCGCGCGAACAATTCGAGGTCGCCCCGGGCGTGGGAAGACGCGGACGCGGGCGGTGCGAGGACTCGGTTGATCGGTCCACTTATCCCGTTCGTGGCGATGGCCTGACGATTGGATCTCGAGGCTAGCGCGTCTAACGGGGTGTCGTGCAGCACTGCGGAGGATCGTCATGGGCAACACACTGCGTGGGTTGCGGCACAAACCGCAATTACCAGGTCTCGCCGCCAGCCTGCGAACACTCAACGCGTGGATGCGGGCGTTGGTGATACAGACCGCGGCGGTGCAAGCGGTCTGGTCGGCCGCTCTGCAACGCAATCTCGACCGCGGTCGTCGCATTTGACGCCACCGGCGCCCGTCGGCGGGCGACATTTCAAGCCGTGCCCGTGCCTTCCGACGGATTTCCCCGAGCTGGCGTCCGGCGGTCTTCGGGTGCCAAAGGGGTAGCTAAGGTCGCCGGACCAGAAGCTCGATTGCGGGAATCGAATTCAAGATATTACATAATATACATTATGCGTACCGTGGTGGTCGGCGGCCTAGACCGGATGTCGCGGCATTCTCGTGACCAGCCCAGCGAACGCATGGGCAACAGACACCCTCCCGTAAGCTGCCGCAGCACATGCACGACCGAGTGGAATTCAGCGGTCCACGGCGCACCCGACTCCGTCGAATCAAGGAATACGGTCGGATTCCGAACTCGCCCCGAGCCTGGGGTGTCGCTTCGCGGCAGTGAGCAGGAAGCCCAGGCTGCTGACCGTGCCGATACCCATCAGCGTCATGCGCAGGTACACCGCGGGCCACGGAATGGCGATGTCGACGCCGCGCCGGTTGAGTTCTTCGATCCAATGCTGCCCGACCGTACCGTCGTACATCCAGCGCAATATGAGGTGGGCTGAAGCCAGCGCGTAGAGAAGCGCCGCGAGCCATCGGAGGCCCCAACGCAATCGGTCTCCCGCCACGAAGGCGGCCGCCAAGACAGCGAACGTGATGGTGAGCCAGAACTGAAACTGCAGGTCGATCGAGCTACGCTGCGCAAGCAGCAGATTGAGCAGGTCCGCCGTTGACACTTGGTCCATCGTCAGCTGTCGCCTCTGTGCCCCGATGAATCCCGCACCGACACCAGTCGCATAGTCTCACGTCACGGACTGCAGGCGTGTGTCGCCGTCTTGCTCCGGCAGGTCAACCGCCGCGCTGCCTTCAGTGCTGGCAGTGCTGGCGGCCCGGCCTAAAAACAGGTACCTTGCTCAACAAAGGTACCGCATTCATCGTCCGCGCATGACTGACGAATCGAAGCTCGCGCCGCTGCGTAAAGGACTGCTGGAGTTCCTGGTGCTCAAGATCGTGGGTGCCGAGCGCATGTACGTGCCGGACATCCTGCGCAGGCTCGCCGGGACCGAGTTCAGCACGCAGGAAGGCACGCTCTATCCGCTGCTGAGCAAGCTGCGCCGGGAGGATCTGGTGCAATATGAGTGGAAGGAATCGGACGCCGGGCCGCCGCGGAAGTACTACCGCCTGACCGCGGCCGGCCGTATGCAGCTCAAGGCACTCGACGAGTATTGGCAACAGATCAACCGCACAGTCGCATCCATCGGACACTGAGCCATGCAACGCATTTCCATCACCGTCCGTCTCAATCGCAGCACGCTTCAATTCGACGAGGCGGCATTCGCGCGTCTCGAGCAATACCTGGCGGAGTCGGCAGGTCTGCTCGAGGGCGATCCCGATCCGCAGGAGATCCTGGGTGACCTCGAGCAGGCGGTGGCCGACCAATGCACGCGTCGCCTGCCGCCGGAGCGCAGCGTGGTGACGCTGGCGGAGCTCGAGCCGGCGCTCGCCGAGATCGGGACGGTGCAGGTGCCGGGTACGGCATCGACGGCTCAGGACCGGCCCGCCCCTGCGGCCTCGCGGCCGCTTCAGCAGATCAGCGAAGGCGCCGTGATCAGTGGGGTGTGCCAGGGACTCGCGCGGTACTTCGGACTCAACGTAACGGCGCTGCGCGTGTTCGCCGTGCTGCTGCTGCTGCTGTCCGGCGGCGGCGTGATTGTCGTCTACCTCGCACTGATGCTGCTCATGCCATACGCGCCGCTCCGGAGTGACGGTCCGTCGCTCAGCTGGCTGCCGGAGAAGTGCCGCACGTTGACGGAGTTCCTGCGCGCGAAGTTTCACCTCGCGACGAGCTGACTTCCCCGGCCACGACAGGGCAAGGCGACCGAGGGTGGCCGCCCTGCCCCGTGCAAGCAACGGCCGTGCGCTCAGGCGGTCGCAGCGTCCTTCAGTTTCTTCATCGGGCGCACCTTGACCTTCACGGTGGCCGGCTTCGCCTTGAAGACGGTCTCCTGACCCGTGAATGGGTTGATGCCCTTGCGCGCCTTCTTCGCGGGCACCGCCACCGCGGTGATCTTGAGAATGCCGGGCAGCACGAACGTGCGCGGGCCCTTCTTGCTGATCGAGGCGTGGATCGTGTGCTCGAGTGCGTGGATCACCGCGCGCACGTCCTTCGCAGCGGCGCCAGAGACGCCGGCGAGGTGCTTCACGAGCGCCGACTTGCTGAGCACGGTCTTGACGGCCTTCGGCGCGGCTTTCGCAGCAGCCTTCGGGGCGGACTTCTTCGGGGACTTCTTGGCCTTGGCCATGACGGAGGGTGACCTCTTCGTGAATGCTGCGATCGACGTTGATCGCCGCGCGCACGTTAGGGGAAATGGCGCGGAAAGCCAAGCGGCGTGGATGCGGGCGTCAGGCCCGATCGACCCGGCAGGCAAAGCAGCCGGGCCGGGCATTGTGGACATGCAGATAGGCCACGTCGTCCCGGCCGAAGTAGCGATGGATCAATGACTCGAGTTCGTTGCCCGGGGTGACATCCGCTGCGACGATCCAGTTGCGATCGTCGTAGGCACGGACCGAGAGCAGCCGGCGACGCTGCTGGTCAGGGATCGTGTCGCGCGCAATGCGCGTAGCCGAGGCCTTGCGTCGGATGAAAATCGGGCCGGCGGCGGCGTATGGCGTCGGACCGGGCTGGTGCTGGTAGCTCAGGAGCAACAGCTCCTCGCCGGGGGCCGCGTCTTCCAGCGAGATCCGGCAGGGATAGCCGTCGGCGGAGTCCGCGGTGACCACGGAGACACCGACAGCGGCCAGTGCGGCGGAGTCGAGCGCGAGCAGGTGCGAGAACCGGGCGATGGGCAGGCCGCGGATCGTGAATGTCATCGGAAGGCTCCCTGGACGCCGTCGAACGGCGATGAGCAGGGAGACTGCGGCGGCTGGCCGGGCCCGTCGACCCGAATCGTGCTCCGAGCGTTCAGTGAGGCCGGGATCGATAGCGGAACACCGGCCGCGTTACCGGCGACGCCCGGCCGGGTCGCGCGGGCAATGCGCGCCCGGCCTGGAGTTGCAGCTCAGATGAACGACTGCGCGGCGACGATGGCGTGAGTCGCGGCAGCCATCACCACGGTGACGGCAATCGTGAGTCCGGCGAGCGCGACGTCGAGGAAGCGATCCGAAGCCTGGCGGGCGAACATGGCGTGATCCTCCGTTCGGTACGGGGGCCAAGGTACGCGCGAAGACTGGCGCAATAAACTGCCTTAATCCGATCACTCTGTTCAGCATTGCAGGACAATCGCTTCCGGCATGGGCGCGGGCCGCGCCGTTCGGCGACGTGCCAGAGGCCGTCCTGACGATAATTGCGCTGCGAGGCTGCGGGCCAGGACGTGAAGATCACCATCGATAACATGCGGCGCTACGCCGTCGCGCGCTCATTGTTTCGCCCGACCACGCTCGGGCGTGCAATCCGGCGGCTCGGGTTCGTCCAGGCCGATCCCATCCGCGCACCGGCCCGAGCCCAGGACCTCACGCTGCGGCACCGGGTGGTCGATTACCGCGCGGGCGACCTCGAGCGACGCTATGCGCGTCTCGGGCTCGAGGAGGATTTCTTCGTCAACTACGGTTTCCTGCGGCGCGAGCACAGCGCGCTCATGCACCCGCGCACGCCACGGCGGCCGTGGTCCGCCGAACGACGGCGGCAGGCCGAGGCGGTGCTCGAATTCGTGCGCCAGCGCCGGTCGGTGCACCCGCGCGAGGTCGATGCGGCCTTCGCGCACGGCAAGACCAGGAACTGGTTCGGCGGCTCCTCGAATGCGAGCACGCAACTGCTCGACGAGATGCACTACCGCGGGCTGCTGCGGGTGGTCCGGCGCGAAGGTGGCACTCGTGTGTACGCGGTTCGCTCGCATACTGCGCCGTCGGCCTCGGACGACACCGCGGTCGCGACGCGCATGGATGAGCTCGTCGACCTCATCGCGATGAAGTACGCACCGCTGCCGGCACGCAGCCTCGGTTACTACCTGAGCCTGCTCTGCACAGGCGTGCCGCAGTGGCGTTCACGACGGGCGGACGCGCTCGCGCGTGCCCGGCAGCGGCTGGGACGCGCGCGGGTTGGAGCCGAGGATTGGTTCTGGCCGGCCGACGAGAATCCGGGCTCCCGGCGCTGGCGTCCCGACGGAGCGGTGCGATTGCTCACACCGTTCGACCCGATCGTGCACGATCGACATCGATTCGAGCGCCTGTGGGACTGGCGCTACCGGTTCGAGGCCTATACGCCGCCGTCGAAGCGGTCCCTCGGCTATTACGCCCTGCCGCTGCTCTGGGGTCATCGGGTGCTGGGCTGGGGCAACCTGTCGGTCGTGGATGGCGCACTCAGGAGCGAGTTCGGTTATGTCGGCGGAGTTGCGCCCGGTGATCCAGGATTCCAGTCCGAATTGCGGGCGGAGCTGGAGCGAATGCAGGTCTTCCTCGGGATCAACGGGTGAGCATCGCCGGCTCCGGCGCTGCGCCAACGCCGTGCGCAGGCAGCCCCGTTCAGTATCATTCACGCATGACAGCGCGCGCCGCCCTTCTCGCGACACTGGTCCTTGCGGCCTTGCTCGCGGCGGTACCGTCATGGGCCGGCTATACGTACGTGCCTGCGCCTGGACTCCCGGCGTCGGACCTGGTTCAGCCGCCCGAGCTTGCAGCCCTGTTGGCGGACCCGTCTGCGCGCAAGCCGCTCGTGCTGCAGGTCGGAGCACATGTCCTCTACGTGCAGGCCCACATCCCTGGCTCGGAGTACGTCGGCCCCGGCGAAGACGACGCGGGCCTCGCGGCGTTGCGCAGCCGGGTCGCCCGGTTGCCGCGCGATGCGTCGATCGTCATCTATTGCGGCTGCTGCCCGTGGGACCACTGTCGCAACATCGGTGGCGCCTATGCGCAGCTGAAGCGGATGGGGTTCACCCGCGTCAAGGTCCTCTACATTGCGTCGAATTTCGTCAGCGATTGGGTCGATGCAGGCTATGCAGTGGCGACGGGCGACTGACCTGGTGAGGCAGCGGGTCGGCGCGGACTTGCATTGGCGAGCCGTTGCCCCAACAGTTGCGCCCTCCGGCACGGCGAACCGCCCCGCAGCATGAGGACGCATGAACGCATTCGGCAAGAAACCTGACGGCCTGCGGCTCGAGCGCATGCAGGCGTCGCCGCTGTGGCACGGGGGCACGTTCCGCAACATGCATCCCCTGCTGCCGCGCCTGCTCAAGCCGAACGTCGCAGCGCCGACGGTCAGCGCGTTCCTGTTCGAAGGCGCGCGCCGCGTTCCGACGGCACCGCTGCCGGCGGTCGATCCGACCGGCGCGTGGCGCAGGAAGCCCGGCAGCGGCCTGCGCGCGACCTGGCTCGGTCACTCGACGGTGCTGCTCGAGATCGATGGCCTGCGGGTGCTCACCGATCCGGTCTGGAGCTTGCGCGCCTCGCCATCGCAGTGGGTCGGCCCGAAGCGGTTCCAGCCCGTGCCGGTGTCACTGCGCTCGCTGCCGCACCTCGACGCGGTCGTCATTTCCCACGATCACTACGACCACCTCGACTATCGGGCAATCCGCGAGCTCGCGCGACGTGAGGTGCCGTTCGTCACCTCACTCGGTGTGGGTGCGCACCTCGAGGACTGGGGTGTGCCGCCGAAGCGCATTCACGAACTCGACTGGTGGGAGTCCTACGCGCTGCCGAGGGCCGATCTCTCGGTGACGGCTGCACCGTCGCAGCATTTCTCCGGTCGCGGCCTGCGCTCCCGCAACTCGACGCTGTGGTCCTCGATGGTGATCCGCTCGCAGCGCCATTCCGTGTTCTTCAGCGGCGATACGGGCCTCACGACCGAGTACGCGGAGATCCGTCGGCGACTGGGTCCGTTCGACCTGGTGATGCTCGAAGTGGGTGCCTATCACCCGGCCTGGGGGCACATCCACCTCGGCCCGGACAATGCGCTCGAGGCGCTGGACCTGCTCGGTGGCGGGGCATTTCTCCCGGTGCACTGGGGAACGTTCAGCCTCGCGATGCACGCCTGGGACGATCCGGCGGAGACGCTGTTCGCCGAGGCTCCCAGGCGTGGCGTCCAGCTCGTGATGCCGCGCCTCGGGGAAGCGGTCGAACCGGCGCACGTGGACAGGGTGAAGCCGTGGTGGAGATCGGTGGAGCAGGCGCAGCGCCGGGCACCCAAAGGGTTGCAGGAGCCTCGTGACACGCCGCCTCCGAAGTCCATGCCCTGGCCCATCGACTGAGTGCCGCCGCACGATGCAGACGGTGCTCACGATTCGCACCCAGGGACCGGGACTGTACGAATTCACCGCCGACGTCGCACGCTTCGTGCATGCCAGTGGCGTGCGCGAGGGGCTGGTGACGCTGTTCGTGCAGCACACCTCGTGCTCGCTGTGCGTCCAGGAGAATGCGGACCCGGACGTGCGACGGGATCTCGACGAGTTCTTTCGGCGCCTCGTGCCCTCCTCCGATGACCCCTCGATGCGATGGATCGCGCACACCACCGAGGGACCGGACGACATGCCGGCGCACATCAAGGCGGCGCTCAATGCCGTGTCGCTTGCGGTTC
The DNA here is from genome assembly GCA_035429605.1 of Steroidobacteraceae bacterium. Classification (GTDB taxonomy): domain Bacteria; phylum Pseudomonadota; class Gammaproteobacteria; order Steroidobacterales; family Steroidobacteraceae; genus RPQJ01. The sequence goes on from DAOMFD010000009.1 coordinate 16,206, forward strand.
CAGTGACCGATGGACGCCTGGCGCTCGGTACCTGGCAGGGGATCTACCTCTTCGAGCACCGAGATCGCGGGCAAGCGCGCCGGGTGTTTGCGCACTTGACTGCGTGAAAGCGCCGCTCGCGGTCACAGTCCGTCGCGGACTAGAATCGGCTGACCGGTCGTGAACCACGCCGTCGCGAGGCATTGATTCCCATGAAGATCACCGTTCATCGACTGACGCGTGCCTGCGCCCTTCTCCTCGGCTTCGCGGTGTGCGGCAGCGTGAGCGCGGGGGCCGGGCAGGAGGCGACTGCTCAAGCCCAGCACGAGCACATGGCCGGCGGATCCGCCGTCGCGAACATGAAGCTCGACGACGGGAAGCAATGGGCGACGGACGCGCCACTGCGCAGCGGCATGGCAGCGATACGCAAGGCGTTTGATGCCGATCACCCGGCGATCCACGCCGGCGAGGAGACCGATGCGCAATATGAAGTTCTCGCGGGGAAGATCGAGGCGCAGGTGAATGACATCGTGCGGAACTGCCACCTGCCGCCGGCAGCCGACGCAAACCTGCACTTTGTCATTGCGGACCTCCTGCAGGGCGTTAACCTGATGCGCGGTACGAATGCAGCCCGCAGCCGGCACGACGGCGCCGCGCTGGTGCACGGGGCGCTGATCGCCTACGGGCAGTATTTCGAGGATCCAGACTGGAGACATTGAGCCAGCGCGTTGATGGCCACCGTACTCGTGCCGCTGCCCAGTCGGGACTTCGACCCGACCGAGACGGGTGTGCCGTGGAAGTCGCTCCGCGCGCTCGGCCATCGAATCGTATTTGCGACGCCGGACGGCCAGCCCGGCACCGCTGACGACCGCATGCTGACGGGCCGGGGGCTCGGCGTGCTCGCGAGGTTCCTGATCGCGGACGCCAATGGGCGACAGGCCCATGCGGAGATGGCGGCGAGCGAGGAATTCCGGCGGCCGATCACGCACACCACCGCCCGCGTCGCCGACTACGACGGCCTGCTGCTGCCCGGCGGTCATGCCCCCGGGATGCGGACGTACCTCGAGTCGAAGCCTCTGCAAGCGCTGATCGTGGCGGCATTCGACCGAGGGCTGCCCGTCGGCGCAATCTGTCACGGAGTCGTGCTGGCAGCACGTTCACGTCGCAACGATGGCCGGTCGGTGCTCTGCGGCCGCAAGACGACGGCGCTCACGAAGCAGATGGAACTCACTGCCTGGGCGCTCACCTGCACGTGGCTGGGGCGCTACTATCGAACCTACCCGATGACCGTCGAGGACGAGGTGACGGCCGCACTCGCGAACCCAACGGACTTCCTGCGCGGGCCCCTGAGCACGGCCCGCGATCGACCCGAGGATCTCGCCGCTGGTTTCACCGTACGCGACGGGAATTATCTATCCGCCCGCTGGCCGGGCGACGCGCATCGATTCGCGAGCGAGTTCGCGAGGATGCTGTAGACGGGCGGAGGGACGCTCCGTCTCCTCACGGCCGACCGGCGCGAGTCAGGACGAAGTCAGTCGCTCGGCCAGCGCGATCGTCTTGCGGGCCTGCACGAGGTGCGGCATGTCCAGCATCCGGCCGTCCAGGCTCAATGCGCCCGCGCCCGGGTTGGCCTCGAAGAGTTCGACGATGCGGCGCGCACGCGCGACCTCCTCCGCGGTGGGCGTGAAAGCCGAATTGATGACCGCGACCTGGTCGGGATGAATCGCCAGCTTGCCGGCGAAACCGTCACGCCGGGCGCGCCGGGACGACTCGGCGAGGCCCGTGGAGTCGCGAAAGTCCGCATGCAAGGTGTCGATCGCGGGCACGCCGGCTGCGGAGGCCGCAAACAGGCACAGCGATCGCGCGAGCTCGAAGGGTGCACTCCAGCGCCCGTCCGGTTCCTTGTTGTCGATCGCGCCGACGGCCGCGGCCAGGTCTTCGGCACCCCAGGTGAGCGCCGCAAGCCGCGGCCCCGCGTCACGATACGTGCCGAGCGTGAACAGCGCTTCCGGCACCTCGGTCGCCACGGGCATGATGCGCGTCGCGCCAGCCCCGATGCCGTTCTCCGTCTCCAGAATGTCCAGGCGGTTCGACAGCCGCACCGTGTCGTCCGCCGAGGCCGCCTTCGGCAGCACGAGCCCGTCCGGTCGCCCCGCCATGACCGCCGCGAGGTCCTCGTGGCACAGCGGCGATCCGAGGGGATTGACGCGCACGAAGAGCGAGCAGCCGCGTCGTGCACGATCCGCGCGCAGGGCCTCGCGCACGATCCCGCGGGCGGCGGCCTTGCGAGAATCGGCGACGGCATCCTCGAGATCCAGGATGACCACGTCCGCCCCGACCGTCATCGCCTTGGTGATCTTCTTCTCGCTGTCACCCGGCACGAAGAGCAGCGATCGGTACATCCTCAAGCTCCGACCGGCTTGCGCAGCATGAGCGCCGTTCGTCTGCACACCCCGACCAGTTCATTCCGCTGGTTGAAGGCCCGATGCTGGAACACGATGATGCCGTTCTGGGGCCGCGACTTGCTGTCGCGCAGTTCGACGACCTCGCTTTCGACGTGGACGGTATCGCCGTGGAACAGCGGCCTCGGGAAACGCACCTCGTCCCAGCCAAGATTGCCGACCGTGGTGCCCAGCGTCGTGTCCCCGACGGAGATCCCGACCATGAGTCCGAGCGTGAGCACGCTGTTGACCACGCGCGTTCCGAACTCGCTGTGCTCCCGGCAATACTCCTCGTCGAGGTGGATCGCAGCGGGATTGTGCGTCAGCGCCGTGAAGAACACGTTGTCCGCCTCGGTGATGGTGCGGCGGATCGCGTGGCGGAACACCTGCCCGACGTGGAACTCCTCGAAATAAAGTCCCGCCATGGACCTCAGATCTCCCGCTGCCACGGCAGCCGGCCATCGACCTCGAGCTGCAGCGACATGCTGAGGAAAGTCCGGATGACGACGATGAGCCCCAGCACGGCCACGTTCTGGAGCGTCGGCGCCACTGCGACCGTGCGGATGATGTCACCGGCCACCAAGAACTCGAGTCCCAGCAGGATGCCGCGTCCGAGGTCCTGGCGGTAGCCACGGTACGCCCCGTCGAATTCGGCTCGCTGCGCCAGCGCGAACCGCACGGTGGCGATCGTGGCTCCGAGCACCATGATCAGCACGCCGAATGCATCCACGGCGTCACTGACCAGTTCCATCACGTGCTGATAATCGCTCATGGGCATGGTCGATCCCGCCTAGCCGGCCTTCGCGAATTTCGCGCGCGTCGCCGCGATGAACGCAGGCATGGCCGCCTCCCTGCGCGCGGCGATGGCTCGGGCATGCGGCAGCTCGCCGAGTCGCTGCAGCAGCGCCTTGGCCGCAGGCATCTCGGCCAGCAGGTCGATGCCCCACAGTTTCGCCCCGACGCCGGCCGCAAGATCGGCGCTGAACATGAACACGATGTCCGCAAGCGTGAACGTGTCGCCGGCCACGTACGGCGTGAACTTGCCGTGCCGCTTGAGCGTGGCGAATCCGGCCAGCAGATTCTCGCGCGCCATGGCCTTGATGGGCTCCGGCATCTTGCCGCCGAAGAAGGCCTCCACGAAGCAGGAGCGCGCCGGAAGCTCGATGTAGAGCTCGATCTCCTTCATGAGGGCCCTGACCAGGCCGCGTGCATAGGGGTCGGCAGGGAGCAGCGGACGGCCCTGGCCCGTGTCCTCGAGGTACTCGAGGATGACGCTCGCCTCGTTCAAGTAACCCTGTGGGGTCTCCAGCGCCGGCACCTTGCCTCGCGGGCTCTTGGCCAGCCACTCCGGCGACTGGTCCGGCATGACCAGCACGTATTCGTACGGCACGCCCTTCTCGAGCAGGGCCATCTCGACCATGTTCACGTAGTTGCTGACCGGGAAACCATGCAGCTTGAGCATCAACCAGTCCTCCACTCGGAAATCATCAGCGCCTGTACTCGCCGTCGAACAATGTCATCCACCGGGTACCGTCGCGGGACATGTCCATGCGCATCTTCAGCGTCCCGGCGGTCGAGAGATCGTACGTCATTCTGGCGTGCATCCCGGGACCGCCGTGCGCGACGACCAGCTCGTCCCCGTCGAACCGTCCCGAAAAGACCTCCGGCGGCGCGCCCATGCTGTCGAACCAGTGCAGGTTGTAGGTCGTCGTGGCCGGGTCATAAGTCATGACGCCGTGCCCCTGGTAAGTGACGTGGCCATCGCGCTGTTGCTCATAGTCCGTGACGAGCGCGAATCCGCCGAGGGCCATGCGGTAGTCGAGCCGAGCGGTCGCCGTGCCACCGTTGGGGTCCCACTGCGAAGGGTGCATCGTCTCCTCCCCCTTCCACAGCCCCGCCAGTCGCTCGAGCTGGGCATGCCCCGCCGTCGGTCGTGGCATCTCCATGGTGCTCTCCTCGATGAAATGAGTGTGCGTGCCTGCGCCGCACGGACGGTGTCTCGTGCAGCACCGGGCCCATGATCCAGCACGTCAGGCGCGGACCATGATCTTGAAGCCGCCCCAGAACATGCGCTTGCCGTCGAATGGCATGTTCTTCGGGTCCATCATGCTGGCCAGGCGCGGATCGCGCATCACCTTGGCATTGATGCGATCGCGGTCGCGCCGCGACCGGTACAGGATCCACGAGAACCAGACGACCTCCCCTTTCCTGAGCTTGACGCTCTGCGGGAAGGAGGTCCATTTCCCCGGCTTCACGTCATCGGCCATGCACTCGACGTAATCGAGCGCGCCGTGCTCGCGCCACACCTTGCCCGCGAGGCGCGACATGCGCCGGTACGCGGCCACCTTGCGCTTCGGCACCGGAACGACGAATCCGTCCACGTAACCAGGCATGCTGCTCCTCCTGCATGGATTGCTTTGTTCTTGGTCGTGACCGGCGCCGAAACACGCGGTCAGGCATCCATAGGGTACTCGTATTCGACGAACCCGCTGTACCTGGCGACGCGGTCGTACAGCATCCGGGCCGTCGCATTGGTCTCGTGGGTGAGCCAATACAGGCGCCCCGCGCCGTCCGCCCTCGCCTGTTGCGCGATGGCCTCGATCAGTGCCCGGGCCACACCCTGGCCGCGCGCCGCCGGCGCGACGAAGAGATCCTCCAGGTAGCACGCTCGCGGCGCCCAGATGCCCGTGTGATACAGGTAATGCGCGATGCCCACCAGCCGGCCGTCCAGGCGCGCACCGAGCCCGCGGATCCCGTCGCCGGCCGTGAGTCGTCGCCAGGTGCCGTCGTACGCGGTGTCCGGCAGGACGGTCTGGTAGAAGTCCTTGTAGGCGCGTGCAAGGGGCTCCCACTCGCCGCGCTCGGACGCACCCAGGGGCCTGATCAGGAGGCTCATAAGGGACAGTCCGTGAATGCGTCCATGGCGTGCGTGAAGAACGCCTGCGCGACGGCTGGGTGTGACAGGTCCATGTCGAGGCCGCCGCCGTAGATACCGCTGCTCGCAGGCTTCGCGCGGGATGGGTTACCCGCATAGGCGACTGCGGCGTCCAGGTCCGCGGCGAATTCCTCGACCAGGCCGGGACGGGTCTGCGGGCCCGTGACGCACATGTGGATGGCGTTCGGGTGCTGCTGGCCGTTGAAGCGCCAGC
>DAOMFD010000009.1:21874-25620 GCA_035429605.1 Steroidobacteraceae bacterium
CCCGTGACGCACATGTGGATGGCGTTCGGGTGCTGCTGGCCGTTGAAGCGCCAGCCGCGGGTCTTCATGAAGTCGTTCACGTGGTAGATGTCGAACGCGTCCGAAGTGAACGAGAAGCAGAACGTCGGCCGTCCCATGATGCGCAGTTCCGGGTGGGACCGGACCGCTGCCTGCATCGCGAACGCGGCGTCGAATATCTTGCGCGCCCGCTCCAGGTAGCCATCCCGCCCGAGCATCATCATCGATGCCCAGGTCGCCGCGATCAGCCCGCCGGACCGGCTGCCGGCCAGTCCCGGCGACGCATACGCCCCGCCCTTCCAGTCGGTCAGCATGTAGTACTGGTGCCTGCGCAACGACTTGTCCTGCCACGCCAGCACCGACGTCCCCTTGAGTCCGTAGCCGTACTTGTGGGTGTCCGCCGAAATCGACGTCACCCCGGGGAGGCGGAAGTCGAAGACCGGGATGTCGGGCACCCCGAGTTCCTGCCCCCACGGCAGGATCCAGCCGCCGAGGCATCCGTCCACGTGCAGTCCGACACCCGCTGCCACGGCCACCTCGGACAGTTCGCTGATCGGATCGATCGTGCCGTAGGGATAATTTCCCGCCGACGCCACGATGACCGCGGTCTCCGGCGTGATCGAGCGACGCACGAAATCCACGTCGACCTGCGTGGTCACGGGATCGGTCGGAGCGACGTCGACCTCGAGCCCGAAGAGGTGCGCCGCCTTGCGGAACGCCGGATGAGCCGTATCCGGCCAGATCATGCGCGGTCGCGTGATTCGCCGCTCGGCCCTGGCCCACTCCCGATAGGCGAGCATCGCATTGAGGATGCTCTCCGTGCCGCCGAAGCCCAGCACGCCGCACGCCTTGCGCTTCGCATCGTGCCCTGCCACGGCCTCGCCGTGCAGCATGTCGAGCGTCATCGCGACGATCTCGCTCTCGAGCCGGTTCATGCTCGGGCACATGTCCCGCTGCAGCGCGTTCACGTGACTGAAGCTTGCGAACGCCTCGTTCAGCGCCGCATAGTGATCGTGGTCGCCGCAGTACATCGTTCCGGAACACTTGCCGCTTTCCCAGGTGCGGTCCTCGCGCTGCGCCATCGAGCGCAGCTGTCCGAGCACGCTTGCCGTATCCATGCCGTGCTGCGGCATCCGGCGCGTGACGCCGAACTCTTCCGCGTATGGATACAGGGCGCGCATTGCCTTCTCGATGTCCATCGGGCTTCCTCGTCGCTCGTTTCCGGGGTTCAGGGCGAACGCGTCAGTACGTCCAGCGCGGCGGCATGGAGGGCTGCATTGGCCGCAGCGATGACCGGGCCGGCCGTCTGCGGCGGCTTCCCGGCGAGGTTCGTGACCACGCCTCCCGCTCGCTCGATGATCGGGACCATGGGGAAGAAGTCGTACGGCATCAGGATCCCCTCGACGACGAGGTCGATGCAGCCGTGCGCGAGCAGCGCCAGCGAGTAGCAGTCGCCGCCCCAGCGCTGCAGGCGGCACTGCGCAGCGAGGCGGTCGTAGGCCGCGCGCAGGGCCGGATCGACGAACATCCGCGGATGCGTGCTGTAGACCGTCGCATCCGCCATGGTCGCAGTCGCTCGGGTCCGCAGCCGGGTCTCCCGGTCGTGCGCCCGGTGGACCGCGCCAATCCCCGGTGAAGCGAGGTACGTCTCGCCGGTGTACGGCTGGTGCATGATGCCGGCGACGGCGCGCCCGTCGACGACCAGCCCAAGCAGGATGCCCCACGTGGGCATGCCACTCACGAAACTCGCAGTCCCGTCGATCGGGTCGATGTACCAGGCGACGGGCCCCGAGCCGGACTCGCCGTGCTCCTCGCCGACGATGCGATGCGCGGGGTAGCGCTGCGCAAGGCGTCCGCGGATCACGGCCTCGACGCGGCGGTCCGCCTCGGTGACCGGATCGTAGTGCCCGAACGTGGACTTGTCGTGAGCCACAGGGTCCTTGCGGAAATACTGGAGCGCAACCGGTCCTGCCTCGAGCACGGCCGCGAGACCGACCTCCAGGCACTCCGAGATCTCCCGGTCGTTCATGCGGGTCCCTCCTGCCCATTCAGCGCCCGGAACAGCGGTCGGTTGCGACGGAACGCCTGCACGAACTGGGCGTGGCGGTGCGCGTGCAGTGAAGACGTCGAGGTGTCCGGTTCGAATTCGCGGCGCGTCGGAATCAGCGGCGCGAAATCGGCGAACCCCAGCAGCCCGAGGCGCTGGAACGCCAGCAATGCGGCGCCTCGGCAGGTCACGTAGCGCGGTTCATGCGCCTGGCGTACCGGGACCTGCAGGACGTCCGCCATGATCTGCGACCAGGTGTCGGACTGTGCGCCCCCGCCATACAGGGTGAAGCTCTCGAACTCGCGGCGTGCGAACCGCTGCACGGCCTCCCGCAACCAGCGCAGGTTGTAGGCCACGCCCTCCATCACCGCGCGGGCCATGTGGTCGCTCGTCGTGTCGAGGCCGAGGTTCAGAAAGCCGCCACGCATGTGACGTTCGGCACAGGGTGCCAGCGATCCGGTCATCCAGGGCAGGAACAGGACTCCATGACTTCCGGCCGGCGTGTCGGCGACCGCACGATCGATGCGCGCGTACGCATCGCCCATCATGGGAGCGTCAACTGCACCGCTGGCCCCGAGGACCTTGCCCAGGAAGTGATCCAGCGCGGCACCGCCGGTGCCGTTCTCCGCCATGACGAACCAGGTGTCCGGCACCGGGCTCGGCATGCTGAGCACCGCGCGACGAACGTCGGTCCGCTTGAATGGCACGTGGGTGATCATCACTGCCGAGCTGCCGATGGAGATCGCGGCATGGCGCCCCTGGAAGGCGGCCGTCCCCATGCCACCGGCCTGCGTGTCGTTGAGCCCGGTGACGACGACCGCGCCGGAGGGCAGCCCGAGTTCACTTGCGACATCGGGCAGCACTTCGCCGATGACCGAGTCGAGGGGCACGACTTCCGGCAGCCTGTCCGCGTCGATGCAGGAATACCGGAGCAGCGAGCGGTCGTAACGAGTCGTGCCGATGGTCCGGTTGTCGGTCAGCAGCGACATGAACGCCGTGCACTGGGTGGCCACCGCTCGGCCCGAGAATCGCAGGGCGAGGTAGTCCATCGGCTCGAGGAACTTGGCGGTCCTTGCGTACACGTCGGGTCGCGCATAGCGCACCCAGCGCATGTGCGTCAGGGACATCCCGCCCTCGACGGGCGGCAAGCCGTGGATGCGCAGCCACCGCAACATTCGCCACGGCGTGTCGACGGCACGCGGGAAGCCGCTCAGTCGCTTGAGACGCGACGTTTCGCCGCGGTGATCGAGCCAGAGAATCATGTTCATCGTCGCGCGACCGGCCGCGTCGACCGGAACGATGGACGAGTACTGGCTCGCGCAGATCACGGCCCGCACTTGCGCGGCGACGCCGGAGGACCGCAAGGCGCGCGCGCACGCGGCCTTCACCGCAGACCAGATCTCGGCCGGATCCTGCTCGACACCGCTGCCCGGGATGAAATGCGTTGCGACCCGTTCGTGGCTGGTCGCGACGATCCGGCCGTGCAGGGACACGACCGCAGCCTTGGGGCCGCTGGTGCCCAGGTCGATCGCGAGCACGTGCGGCTGGCTCACGGAGGTCGCGCTCCTCAGGCGCCGAGCAGCGCGTCGGCGAAGCGGCCCGCCGCTTCCGGCGCATGCAGGAAGAACAGCGACGGCTCGGTGAGTTCGAGCTCGAGCACCACGGGCTCGCCACGACCATC